>QMSC01000202.1 GCA_003649515.1 Thermoprotei archaeon
GAAGTTTTCGTCCTCCCCTACGTTGACGGAACGAACTGGGAGTACACCTGGTTTAGCTCCCCGCCATTTGGAGATAGGCCTGCGATCATCGGCTACCCCAACAGGTCCGCGAGCGTAGATTTCAGAGTGCTTCAGAGCTTGAATAAGACATTCAATCTATGGATTACGCCCTTCAGCTCGCTTGAATCAACAGGGTTTAGCGAATGGTTCAGCAACGGATGGAATAGAACTATGGATCCAGAGGAACAGTACTTAGCCCTTTCAGAGATAATAGTTTGCGGAGGGCGCATCCCAGTAGTCAGCGGCTTGAACAGGGATAGCTTTAACGAGACGCACTTCATGCAGTTCATAAGGCTGGTGCAGGAAAACCCACATCTCTTTGGGCAAGGCCAGTTTGGGGAAATAGCGTTAATTTACTCCGTTGCAACGGCCATAAACGTAGACGATCTAGGTCTACCCTCCGTTTTCGAAGGCAGCTACGACAGCTACGAAGGCGCCTATTACCTGCTAGCTGACTCTCATAGAACCTTCGACATAATCGTTTTTGGAGACGACAACTGGGTGAACATAACTCCCTCGTTGTCGCAACTCCTAAAGTACAAGGCAATCGTGTTATCCAACGTAGTCTGCCTAACGGATAGCCAGATAGAGCTCCTCAAACAGTACCTTGAGAGAGGAGGAATAATCATTGGAATAGGTGAGATAGCTACACACAACGAGAAGGGAGAGCCTGTAGATCGAGAGTTTGCCCGCTACTTCGATGGTGGCGTTCACACCTATGGAAAGGGCTTAATCGTGTCGATAAGGGATGTTTCGACAAGCGATTACCTCCTTCTAAGGACAAGGTATGATCCGAACGCGAAATCGATCCTAGAAGCCTTCAGAAAGATCCTAGATAAATACGTGCCTAGGGAGGTTCAAACAAACCTGCCCAGTAGAGCCCACATCTACAGGTTCTTTAACTACGATGAAAACGCTATGATCTTCCACATCGTGAACTTCAACTACGACTACGAGGCGGATAAAGTCGTAAGGTTGTATAATGTTAATTTCAGCTTTAAGCTCCCTCCACAGCTCGAAGGCAAGAAGTTGTCCATCTGGGTTTATAACGAGGACTGTCCTGAGGGGATAGAAGTACCGTATACAGCTAAATCCGGCATGGTCTCGATCATAATTCCAAAAGTTTCGATCCTAACGAGCATAGAGGTTAGGCCCTACTTTGAACATCATAAGCCGATGATAGTTAATAAGCCAACGGTGTACAACGGCAAAACGATAGTCCTAGACCGAAGCTTGACCGTGAATTCGACCCTGGTGCTCCTAAATTCGCAGATCAAGGTAATGGGTGGAGTAAAACCAGTTAAGATAGAGGTTTTGCCCGGAGGAACTCTGGTAATAGTAAACTCGAAGATCTTCAAGGAATCCGGATCCTACTACATCCTAGCCCGGAAGGGATCGAACATCTTCATCAACTCCTCGGAGATCTCTGGCGCAGGGCTCTTCGGTACGCTTGAAATGGGAGGAATATGCATTGAGACTGAGAACGCGGTAGTACTGAACAGCAAGATCCACGACAACTACAACTATGGAATTCTACTATTCAACGCCTCGTACGCGATTATAGGGAATAACGTCCTCTACAATAATAGCGTAGGCTGCGCCATCGTAAAGTCCTCCTTCGTAGAGCTGTTTAACAACACTATCGTAAACAACAGCGTGGGCGTATACATCGATAAAGCTGCCATCCACCACGTTAGGGTCCATCAGGCGCTCCTATCCAAGGGCCTGAAACCGGATACAGGACCTACGAAGATCACCATTTTGAGGAGCAAGGTGTCCGACAACTTTAACCTAAACATAGTCATTAAGGGATGCAACTTCGTCACCGTAGGAGAGACAGCGTGCGGCGGGGCCTCTGCGATCAATATCTTCGCGTATCAAAGCAATATAATAAAAATATACAAGTGTGAGATCCACTCGAGCTGGATAGGGATTTACATAGAGGAATGTCCCACAAGCACCATTCTCAACAACAGGATATACGGTAACTCTCACATTGGGATCAAGATATACAAGTGCTTTACCGCAGGCGTACTGCACTGGCTATGCGTTGAGGGAGGGGACGACGTCACTACGACTAAAATAATAGGGAACTACATTCAGGACAACTCCTACGGAATACATATGGATACCGAGCACGGGCCAACCGGGTACTTCAACCACTACATCAGGATACAGTACAATACGATAGAAAATAACAACGTTGGAATCTACGTGAACTCTACGGAGACGCACATATACGAGAACAACTTCGTAAAGAACAAGAAACACGCCATAGTTGGAAGGGATCGTAGAGCGACAAAGTTCTACGTAAACTATTCGAGAGACTGGTTCCTCGACGCCCCAGTGGGCAACTACTGGGACGACTACACTGGTACTGGAGCTGAGCCGTATAAAATCTACCCAGGAGTCTTCGACTACTTCCCCCTCACAAAGCCCGTAAAAATACCCGTCATAAGGGACTTTGAGGGTCCCTACGTCAAGATAAAGAGCGCTAAAGTAGTCTGGCGTGATAAACGCTTCTTCATACGAATTGAATACATAATCTCAGATGAGAGCTACGTAGCGGGGAACTCGAAGCTTACACTGGGAGGCTTCGCTGTAGTTCACCTGCTAGGACCACACATGGAGAAGGAGCTGGAATTTCCGTGGCTGGGCTATGCAGAGGGCATCTTAGGACCGGAGGAATTGACTAAGAGAGTTGAAGGCGTCTACAATTTCGGGGAGTACGCCTGTAACTGGCAGCCCATGCCAGCAGAGTGGCTGAGAGATGCATCCCTAACGCTCTACTGTACAGATATGTGGGGTAACTGGAACAAGAACGACACGTCTCCGCCTCGCATAGCGGTCCTCCCAAGGATATTAATGGGCCGGAAGGCGATCGTGATACATGCTCTAGTCCTGGATTGGAGTAAGGTCTCGAAGGTTCAGCTGATGTATTCGGTCGGATCCTCGTGGAAGACCGTTGATATGGCCTACGATGAGTCGACGCACCTATACTTCGCGAGAATTCCTCTGA
>QMSC01000203.1 GCA_003649515.1 Thermoprotei archaeon
CATGACAATTACTTTGATTAAGTACGCATATATGAAAACATTCTATAACTGAGGCTCTGAGCAAGATCTTAAATTCATCTATGAAATCTCGAGAGATCATGACAGTAAACTTATTAGTATCAAAATGATTATTTTTAAGACAACAGAGGTTCTGAAAGTGGTTAAAAGTCTAGCGAAGAAAGTTGTTATTGGTCTCATAATATTCTTACTAACGCTCTCCCTAACAACATTCATATTAGCGTACAATATTTCCGAAAATATCTTGAACGCGGATTTCATAATCCGTGTAGGTGTCAGACGAGAGGTAATTCAAGCCTCAAGGAAACTCATTTTATCAAAGCTCCTGAGGGATGTTGACACCACTTCACCCCTTGGAAGACTTTTAGTAAACATTACAATAGAGTCGCTGACGGATGATGTCGTAGAGGGATTCTTAAGGGACTGTGTAACCCCTCTCATAGCCTATATGAAAGGTGAAGCAAAAACCTTGAACCTGATCGTGAACCTGACTAAGTTTAAGGAAAACCTTAAGAAAAACATTAGGCGACGGATAGTGGAAGAACCTCCAGATTTTCTCTTAAATTTCACTCGTTTAGAAAGGGAGCGCCTTGCATCAATGTTGTTAAAAGAGGTGGAGGAGTATCCCTCATACCTCGATTTACGCCATGGAATGGACATTGAACAAATGTCCTCAGCACGCAAAGCAATTTCTATGATATGCATGGCTTGGAAAATAGCTGCTGTTGCATCACTAGTTCTCGTGATACTCCTAGTGCTCTTCCGTAATTTAAACATAATTCTCGTTTCAGTGGGCATAGCCCTAATAGGCTCAGGTCTGATCGTAAGTGTAATCCTGAACTACATGAAAACGATGGTGAGCAAAGTCGAACCGCCGGAAGGGCTTAGCACTGAAGGAATAGCGTGTATTTTAACGGATCTTACTAAGCCCTTGCAAGAAACTGCATACATCGCGTTAGCTGCAGGAGCTCTACTAATTATAATGTACGTTATGAGAAGGAGGTATTTCAGGAGAAGCATTTCTATTCCCTCCAAATCATAAACTATATTAAATACAGTAAGGGCAGTTTAAGCGCTGAGGAAGCGTGAATGGAGTGCGCTTTCTGTAATATAGTGAGGGGACTTGAAGAAGCATACATAGTTTACGAAGATGATTGCGTAATAGCCTTTCTCGACAAGTATCCCGTAACGCGTGGACACACCCTCGTGACCCCTAAAGAGCACTTTGAGACCATACTTGAAGTGCCCGATAGCGTCCTATGCAGGACCATAAGCGTCGTGAAAAGGATCGTAAGTGTACAATTTGAGTACTTAAAAGCCGATGGAGTTAGAGTACTCCAAAATAATGGTAGCGCGGCTGGACAGGTAATATTCCACCTGCACTTTCACGTTATACCGTATTATTACGGCGTACCCCTCCGCCATGTAAGGACTCCTATCACAAGAGAGGAAGGAGAAAGCATTTCAAAAGTTCTCCGAGAAGCTTTAGAAAAGGATTAGAATGGGGGTTCAGAGGGTAGGGGCACGCCGCCTCACCTTTCGGAGGCTGCGGTCCCTCCTCATCACCCGTTACATATGAACTGAGAGGACTAATTTATCGTTAACTGTTGGGGAAAACGTCAGTGGGATAAGGGCATCATCACCAACTCGGCTCCCCAAAAAGTCATCATCTGTGTGCATCCATTTGTTTTAATAATACCCGCTGCTTAATATACAATTAGGTTAGGCTGATGAGAGAGGGACAAGTACAGATAATTTCGACCCTCTTACTGATAGTCATCACAATCTCAGCATGGATATTGATCTGGATATGGTTTTACCCACAATACTGGTCCAACTACCTTTTCCTCCAAAAAGAGCTACTGGAAGGCGAAAAGCGATTATCGGAAAACATAGTCATAGAAAACGTCCTCTTCAACTCCACTACCATCTCGATCTACATAACCAATACTGGTAGCATAGAAGTAGAAATAGGATCGGTCTACATAAACCAGGAAAACGTGTGGTCAGGAAGCATTGAGGTAAAGGTGGACGAGAACCTCTGGATAAACGTTACATACTCCTATGAGAGCGGCCAAGTGTATTCAATTAAGGTTTGTAGCATGAGAGGGAATTGCTGGGAGGTGAAAGTGCGTGCTCCTTAATAGGAAAGGCGACGCGACCGCGGTGGGAGGCCTCTTCTTCCTAGTGATGTCCCTAATGATCATAAGCCTAATGATGTTCTCCTTCTGGACTCACTACGATCTCTCGGTTAAACTGTTGAGAAAAATAGAGGAAGCGAGACCTGAAGACGCAGTGATAAGCCTAGAATATACCTACCTTGATACAAAGGACGCAAGCGTAGTTAACTATACCGTTACTATCGGAACCGTCGTAGATTCGGGAGTAAATCCTCTTCAGACAAGGGGGGATGGAGATACACTCGTGATAGAGAGCCGACAGGCTCTTGACATCGAAGTAGCTAAAGTGAGTGTTACACGAACAACGAATTTCATACGTAATGGAGAATTTGATGAAGGGTTTAATTACTGGACTACTGATACCATACCTCCATCTCCTCCTGGAGTTACCGGCAACTGGACTATTGCAACGTACAACGACGGAGATAAAGCCGCACGGAGAATAACCGAAATGACAGGTCCTGCAGGGGGTCCTGGTAAGAAAACCCAAACGGCCACTTTGAGCCAGCAGTTCAGCGTGGAAGCCGAAGTAACGGAAGCTACCCTATCTTTCAATTATCTAATGAACCTCACGATTGTAAGCGGGGAGCAGAAAGAAATGACCTATAATCTAAAAGTAAAGATCCTCAGGGATGGAAAGATAGTCTTCTCGGACACTATTGAGTACGATGACGACGAAGAGCCTGAATGGGAGACAGCTACCTACGATGTAACCAGCGCGTTTACAAAATCGGGTGATTATACGCTAATCTTCGAGATCGAGATGCGTGTTATCCCTGCCAAAGGAACGGAAAAATACGATGTGATATTTGACACGTGGATTGATAAAGTGGAACTGCTGATAACC
>QMSC01000204.1 GCA_003649515.1 Thermoprotei archaeon
GCTCTAGCAATTTCTTCAAAGCCTCTACGTGTACTTTGAGGATCACTTCACCGCCTCTCCTTAAAACGAAGATTCCCTCCTCCTCCAGTACCTTAAAATTACCGCATTCTACTACTTCCTCAAGCTTTCCGTATTGAGAAGTAGGTGTGAAGTAGCGAAATAGTGCTCTTAAGTCTATTTCAACCCATTCTTGACCAGTAATGGAAGTTATTGAAAGGATACGCTCCCCATGCTTTTTTAAATATTCATTGAGCGTAGTTCTTAATGCTTCCGCCTCAATATTTTTGTTAGCGATATGCCACCCCCCTCTTATGTAAATGTAGGTGCATATAAGTTGTGTGCAAAATTTTGATCTTATTTTTAACTAAACGAGAATGCGTTTTTGTTGGATAAATATATATTATCTATCGAAATTATTTAGGGGAGGGTAAACAAATGTCAGGTGAGATTAAAGTCTGGCGTAGCAAGATAGCACCCACCGCGCGGGGAGCCATTTTTAGAGCAAAAAGATGGTTCTATGCTACTTACTACAGTAGGGCTCCAGAAGAAAAACGTGAGATCTCTAAGCAGAACTGGGCTAATCTCGCACGTAAACTAGTTGAAGAAACTAATAGGGAAGGTGTTTCAGATAAAGGCGCAAGGGTGATAATCTACTACCGTGATGATGAGGGCGTATTTAGGCCTCTTCGAGCAGAGATCGAGGTCTACAATCTTAACCCCATAAAGACCTTAACGATAACCATGGAGGAAGGAGCCGTACCTCCAGAGGCACCTTCAGAAGAAGTTGAAGAATACGAAGAGTAGTAGTTCACCTAATTATCTTTTACTTTTTTGAGCCAGTAGGCCATAAATCATTATTAACCCAAATATTATAAAGAGTAACGCTATGAAGAGGTTTTTTAAGTCTTTGTAATGGATTTTCACCGTCTTAGTTATGTATCCCCACATAACCCATAGTATGGCTACAGCTGATATCGTTAAAATGAGAACTAACCCTCCGATGAAGTGTGGTCGCGAACTATTACTGCTCAAGTTCGGCACCCTATTTAAACTCAGATAGCTTTATTTAAGCTTTAATCCTCAAAGCCTGTGCGAAGATCGGGGAGGAAGTAAATGACCCTTGTTTCCTCATCGGGTCCATATGCTTCACCATTTTCCAGGACAACTTTTATAGGTGATTTAGACTCGAGGAGCGTTAATCTTAAAGATAAAGCTATTGGGAAAATCCAAGCTCGAGAAACTGTCAGCTCATAGCTCAAATAACCCCTTGAAGAGTTTATGGACAGCAGGCGGGCAAGCTCTAAGCCTCTCACATCGACAATATCTTCCCGTAGCTCTCCTTCCAGAATTTTCAGGGAGAAATCTCTCTTTAGCCCTGCAGGTAAAGGACCGATAGTAGCGGAGATGTATTCTGCAAGTTTACTTTCAGCCGAGAATACCCACTTAGTGTGCGTCTCGTCCTTGAGTTTAGATAAATGTATCTCTGCAAACCTTTCAGGAAACATTGCATTAAAATCAAGCCTAATACCATAAAAGAAGTACTTCCTACCCTTCAGAAATCTTAGTATGGATCTCGCTATTTTAATGGAGTAGCGACCTTCCTCCCTCATTAATATTTCTTGATTAGGAGGGCAACTCGATACACTTTGCTCAAGAGGGATTAAACTCTGCACGTTAAGCTTCTTCCCTAGAATATCAAAGTCGCTAAGTACAGAGAGGGATAGCGACCTTAAAACACTGGTGCCACAAAAATCCCTCAAGAACTCCAGGGTTTTGAGTACTTGGATCCGAACCCCAGACTCACTCGTCACCTTGTCAGCGTTGGCGATTCTCTTCATCTCTCAAGTGTTCTCTACACTAACATCCTTATATAGTTGCCACATTAACCACATCGTATATTTTATCGAAGTACCTTTAGATCATAATCTTAGAACTTATGGAAGGCCATGCTGACGGAGAGAATAGAAGTAAGAGTAAGGATAGGAAAGCGTGAAAAAGTAATGAAAGTGAAGAGAGCAGTGAAGGTAATCAGCATTCTTCGAGACCTTAATATAAACCCTGTAGAGGTCGTTGTTCTAAAGGACGGAGTCCCTGTAACGGAGGAGGAGGTTTTAGTAAAAGATACATGTATTGAGATAATCTCTGTAGTTTCAGGTGGATAGCTTGGTTACATGTACCTTCTGTAGCGCTCCTGCTGTATACATGAATAAGGCTACGCGAACAAACTATTGTAAAGAGCACTTTATCAAGTACTTTGAATATCGAATAGAAGACACCCTATTAAAGTACGTAGGTGAACGCAATCTTAAAGGCAAGATCATAGCAGTTGCTACTTCAGGGGGGAAAGATAGCACCTCACTACTTCAAGTTCTCTCAAAGCTCTCAAAGAAGTATGAATTTGACGTTATTGCTCTAGCTGTGGATGAGGGAATAAAGGGGTATCGTGACGTCAAGCTAGATTTCTTGAAGAGGATTGTCGCTAGACTTGAGGTAACACTCTACATTGAAAGCTTTGCTGAATGGTTTGGAAGAACACTCGATGAAATGGTTATGATATCGCTTAAAAAGGGATTTGAGATTAAACCTTGTACGCTCTGTGGAGTTTTCAGACGATATATCCTCAACGTTAAGGCCCGTGAAATAGGGGCTAATTACCTGGCCACTGGACATAATCTGGACGATGAAGGGCAAGTGTTTCTAATGAACATTTTGAGGGGAAGTATTAAAAATCTCCTAAGGGAGAGCGGAGTTCTTTCTAGAAGAATGCATGAGAAATTAGTTCCGAGACTCAAGCCCCTTTACTTTCTTAGCGAAAAGGAGACTACAGTATACTCTGTTTTAATGCAAATCTTACCTCCTCCAGCTGAATGCCCATACGTTGTCTTCGCCTCCAGGAATTTTATAAGAAAGTGGCTAAACGTTGCGGAAATGGAGAATCCTGGAATTAAAATGAAGCTTCTTGAAGTAAAAGAAGAA
>QMSC01000205.1 GCA_003649515.1 Thermoprotei archaeon
CTGTCGAAATACGAAGATATCTTCACCCCATCTGCAACGTCTCCCAATAAGCCGTGCTCAGGAGTGAAGACGACTTTAAGCGATCTCTTTAAGGCCTTTTTGAATAATTCGACCGAGAACCTTAAGTCCTGCGTCACTGATGTGTGATTGATAACTAGTCCTACATTTGCTCCTCGGAGAGAAACTAAGCCTTCTCCAACTATTCGATCTAATCCCGTCTCAACCCTAGCACCCATCTTGAAGCCCAAGCCTCAGTCTGAGTTAAGCTTAAGGATGTATAAATAGTGTCGCTAGTACGGCGACGATGAGCCACTGGTCTCCCTTACTGAAAATGATTGGGTGTGTACTTGGGCGACCCTGACGTTCTAATGGTGATCTCCTCGCATTCTGTACCTCAGTACATGAACACTAGCAGAGACTACTGCCGCTAAGGTAAGCGAATAAAACACCACTAATGCTAAAATGTTCGGAAGGTACGCCATTAGCATTCTTAACGCCCACGCAATATTGTATGAGAGAATTTTCGGACCCCAGATTGATATCCCTACCGCGATGAATAGAAGCTCCGTCACAAACGCAATACAGGGATAAGCTATTGAAAGAAGAAACCTTGTCAATCTCCTGTCTATAGGTTTGGCCAAACACACTAGGTAGAATGAAGGCGTTAGCACTATTAGGGCGACAATGGGATTAACGAAGCCTACTGAGTACGCCAAGGCCATGAAAGTGGCTGCTACGAGCTTAAAGCTCTGCCAGTCTTCAATTCTAAAACTCCTTCCGTAAACAATGTTTAGAACTATGGCTGTGCCAACTGCTGCTACGAGTATCTCGAAAGCCTTTCCAAAGGAGATCATCAGCGATATTGATAGGAGCAAGATCACCGCCATTATAAGCAGTAGAACTAGAAAGGAAGATAAACTGCTCCTTAACCTCCTCCGCTGGAACAAAATATCTCTAGCTTCATATAGGAAGAGTATCATTGGGGAGTAAGTTGAGATGTACATTAGATAGGTGAAGACCGTAGTCACAACGTATCCATCGAGGAAAATGAAGTGCGCACCTATTCTAGGTATGTCGCCCATAGAGTCTATCGTGAGAACTGTTCGCTCAACGAGTGTGCCCACGATTTCTAGCTTTTCAACAGATATCTTGTCAATTGTGTCCTCGAGCTTATGCCAGTAAGGATAATCGTAGTCCACGATCCCTACTGAAGATATCCCGTAGTCTACAAAGGGCATTGAATCCGTCCCACCCATCACGAGTCCCACACGTGAAACTATGTTAGCCCGTGCTACTCTCACTCTATATCCAAGCCTTTCTAACGATTTAATGACGTAGAGAACCCCTCCATCACACACGACAAAGGGGTTACGGCATCCCATGAAAGCCATTAAGGACACTTCTTCAGACCCCTTCCACGCACACATGTCTATGCTGATTGCAGCAACTACCCTGCTTATCTGAGGAAAGTTGTCCGCGAAGTACTTGGCTCCATGAAGTCCCGTCTCCTCGGCATCGCTCGCTAGGAATATTATTGAAAGCCTAGTGCTCCTATTGGCAAAGACCCTTGCAAGCTCTAATAATATGGCAAGTCCTGCACCGTTGTCATTAGCCCCCTCAATAGTATAGGGCACGATGTCATGATGCGCTATCAGAATAATGTACCTGCTTTCGTAACCTCTCTTAATGGCATATACATTGTGTGCTAGTACCCTCTTTCTCCCAAAACCAGGCGCGTAGAAGCTCTGAATGTAAGTCTCAAGTCCTAACCCTCTGAAGTAGTCCGCTATCCAGCGGACTATTCTCTTGCTACTCTCCGATCCTACGACCCTGTACTTGTACTTACTTGTTATTTCCTCGAGAAGCTTCATAGCCCTAACAGCATCGAAGTCTGTATCGCCGCTGTACACAGAAATGGAGGGTTGAAAGGGTAGAGCTATGAGCAAAACTATGAGCGGCATTGATAGTAAAACAACTCTTATAGCAATTTTTGTCAAAACTTACACCCCACCGCCTGACATTAAATATTCGATCAGGGAATTATAAAGCTAAATTGCTCCTCAAAAGCTGGGAAATTCATTGACTAAAGGTTCGAGAAATCGTCCTCAAAACTTCGAAGACGCTGCTTAAACTTATTACAGCCTATCCTGTCTCCTTCTCCGCAAGCTTTATGGCCTCTATAGGAACGTTATTCGCCTTTTCAAGTAGCTCTAAGGCCCGCTTATACGACACACCCATCTTTATTATGACAATAGCGGCAGTAACGTTACCTCTAGCTCTTTTAGGTATTTTGAAATGGTCTCATAGTCCACTCCTGTTTCGGTGATATAAACAACCGTAATGACCCGCTCCGTAGCATCAAACTAGCACAAACCAATACAAAAAGCTACGGAACGGGAGAACGGTTTCTCTGCTCAGTCATTAATCTTCTTAGCTGCTCGAAGACCCTCTTGTCACCTTTAAGCTCATCAGCCCTCATTGGAGAAATCCTTGAGCTCAGTGCTTTCTAAGGATAATTTTTCAAGAACCTTCTCTAAGTCTACGCCTTCAAGCTTAAATGCGTAGAGCACTGCACCAAAAACCGGTTTAAAAGTAGAGCCATGCACCGATACCGCTCCAATAAGCTTCTTCAACTCCCTCGTGAAAAGCTCTATAAACCTTTCACCAAGATTAAATACACCACCGCCATAGTAGACTTTTACTGGAGGTTTAAGATCAAGCCTTTTTACCACTGCTGCAACCCCTAAAGCTAGCTCACGAGCTGCTTCTTGAATAATGTTATATAGGACAGGGTGTTGATGCCAGACTTCCTGTACTGCCTCTAAAAGGGAGGCTATTAGCACGACAGGATTCTTAGAGCTGTATATCTTCTCAAGTAATGAATCAAAATCCTCGACTTTAAACCATTTAAACACAATATCCGCTAACCCTGTAACATCGCTTCTCCCGTCAATTTCTCTTGA
>QMSC01000206.1 GCA_003649515.1 Thermoprotei archaeon
GACATCCTCGTTGGTTAGCCTTTCCTCAGGCGGGGAAGGGATTTCTTGGAGACTGTGCTTGAAAACGTCTTTAAGCTCTTCCCTAAGCTTTATCTCCTCTTCTACCTCAACTTCCTCGCAGAGAAAGGCTACAACGTTAACCTTCAAGTCTTACACCCATGCTTTAACTAGCAGTAGTCTCTCTAAAATTTTTTCCAGATTCGTCTTGGGAACCCTGTACCTCCTGCCCTTAAGCTTCCACATCACGTATGCCGCCGCCTTTGGCAGGAACATTCCGTCAACAAGGATTATTTGGCGTTCACGGTCGAAGACTTTTCCGCCCACAAGCCTAGCCACCTCGTCAACCGAGAGCAGGGCTGCCTCTCTCGAAGCTTCGCCCAGCGCTATCCTAGTGTCAAGCTGCTTTCCCCTAAGCTTGTACTCGTAGAGCCTGAAGTAGACTATTGGGCGGGGCTTTGTTCTCCTGACTACCTGTACGCCCTTCCTCCTCCACGACGTCTCCTGCCACCCCGCTTGACGGGATAATACTTGTCCGCAATATCGTGCAGTACAGCCGAAATAAAAGCGTCCCTGCCGTAGAGTAAGCCTATCAATATGTTCGTGAGCATGTCGTGCCCAACAACCCTGTGCCTAGGACCAAGAACCCTGTAAGGCCAGTCCTTCATCAAGTGTACGTGGGGCATCTCACGGCCAAGTATGAGCCTGTCCAGCCTTCTGTGAACCTTGTGCCGTGGCATAATTATTTTATCTTGGAGGTCGTATAAAAACACGGTGGCGGGTTTGGATGGCTTGGACATGGTGCTGAACGTTGCGACCATCGTCGTCGGAGTGGCTTTGGGCACTCTTATAGGAACCGAGATCATGTGGCGCAGGATGATGAGGAAGATCAAGCGTTTCGTGGCGAGTGGGGAGCTAACCGAGCTGTTAAAAAACATGAGGAAAGCACTCCTAAACCACTGCACAACCCTCCCGCCATTCCCAGACCCGGAGGAAGATGAGTAGTGGCGGAGGAGAAGAAAGAGGTTAAAAAACCCAAGTTCAGGCTTGTTCTCAAAGATCATAGGATTTTAAATTTTCTCGGTTGCGTAGAGGATGCGGTTAACGTTAAGGTTACAAAGTTTCCTGAAACCGTGTACTTTACTATAATGGACCCAGCTAAGTTGTCGGCAGTTGTGGTCGAGATACCGAGCATAGCGGCTGACGAGCTTCTCGTCGAGGAGGAGGGTGCAGCGGAAATAGCTTATCCAGAGAACTTTAATTTTGGTAAAATGCCGGCTAAGCCTAAAGAGATCATTATTGAAAGCGATGGGAAAAACATTTCCATGCAGTTTAGGGGAGAAACAAAGGTCACCAGCATTCTCCTTGAGGTCGGGAAGGAGACCGTAGAACTAATTGACGGCCTAATAAACTTTCCTATCAGGCGTGAATACAAGGCTGAGGTTGCTCTTTTATCCCAGCAGTTCGCTAGCATGATTAGGAGAGCTGTAGGTTACGCTAAAGGCAAGAATGCTTACCCAGCATTTACTTTCATTATTACTGAAGGAGAGTTCACGATAAGGGGGGCTAGGCCAGACACGCTGACTTATAGCGAGACTTTCGGGCTTGTGGACGTTATAGAGTTGGCTGTCTATGCGACTCCGCCCGTACACGTTACCCCTGCAACGCCTTTAGACGAAGAAATATACCGTTTTGCCAACATAGCCCAGAGGGCGTTCAGAGACTATACTGTAAAGCTTCTCTTCAAGACAGGAGGACCCCTACTTATCACTATTAGCCCCTATGGTGCAAGAGTAGACCTCATTATTGCTGGTACTGAGACTCCCAAAGAGGTTCTTGAGTATGCCGTGGAGAGGAAGGAGCCTATAGGCAGGGTGGAGTACTGGGACGATAATGCCAAAGACTTTGTTAAGGTTCTTGAGTCGGTGCTGCAGTACGAGTACGGTGCATACCTTTATGCTTCTCCGAAAGAGCTTAGGATAGGTACTGGAGGGGTTGAAGGGGGCTTAGCCTATGCTACATGGTACTGGGAAAGCGAGGATGCAGACGAGATAGAAACGCCTTCTGAAACGAAAGTCTATGAGCTCACCACATCTATAAGGAAGGCTCTCTTCGACACCTTGAGGAAATCCCATAAAGTGAAAGTGTTGCTCTACCCCGACTCCGCTGTAATTACTGGCGACGACGTGCCCGTGTTCGAGTTCCGTATACCGCCCGAAAAGTTTGAGGTCGCTGAGCCCCCTGAAAGAAAGACGACACTAGCCATAGTGGAGACCAACATCCTTATGGACATTATTGAGGACGCCAAGACTATTGATGCGAAATGGGTGGCGATACACACTAAGCCCACGCCCGGAGCCACTTTCCCTGTTAAAAGCAAGGAGACTATAACCTATGAGGCTGAAATACCCTACATAGACCAGTATGAGGAAGGGTTCTTCGTAATCGCAAACCACATGTACGACATCCTTAAACGATTCCTCACAGCCTTCAAAGGCGACGTAGTAACCCTCTACACCTACAAGGAATCCTTAATGGCAATATCAGGCTTAAGCCCACACAAGCACTATGCAATAGCATGGTGGCCGGTAGACCTCAAGACCATAGAAGAAGTGAAGAACGAGTTTCTTAAACCGCCTGAAAAGTCTCCGGAAAAGCCTCCAGTAGTTGAAGAAGAGGCGGAGAAAAAGAGGGATGAGGCTAGGAGACTTCTTGAAGAATGTAGGCGTTACTTGGAAGAGGAGCTTAACAAGAGGTATGGTGAGATAAGTGAGGAGTTCTCAAGGCTTGAGGAAGAGATTCGCAGGGTCGAGGAGAAACCTTCGCTTGAGACTATCGAAAGCCTAGCCGAGAAACTTGAGTCCCTTAAGGAGGATGTTGCCAGCCTAAAGCTTAGAGTCGAGTACGCTAGGAAACGGATAGGCGACTACAGGAACACTATCTTCAAGACACTTAAC
>QMSC01000207.1 GCA_003649515.1 Thermoprotei archaeon
CGCTTTTCTTAAGGAGCATGCGTTCTGTGTTTCCTTAAGACAGGCTCCGGTCGGAAGAGAAGGTTTTATATTGAGCGGTGCTTAAATAAGTTAAGAATGACTGGAATCAGGAGCGTCCTAGTTCCCCTAGCCATCCTCGCCATGCTGTTGACGTTCTGCACTCCACTCGTGAAAGGTAACGTTCTGGTTTACAACTCCACGGATTACGATGAAAAATCGCTGAAAGTGCATGTGAAGTTCACGTTCATCGGTGGGGAGAAGGGTGCACTTGCCTCTGAATATCCACGGGACCTTGTCATCCTGATGGACGTCTCGCTCTCAATGCGTGACGTTTACATGGGCAGGTCTAGGCTCGATTGGGCAAAGGATGCTGTCATCTCACTTTTAGAGTCGCTTTACGCCTATAAAACTAGGGTGGGGGTTATCGCCTTTTCGGATAGTGTCATAGAGGTGTGTCCGCTCACGCTCAACTTTGAGGACGTGAAGGACAGGGTCAACAACGTCTCCTGCCGTGGATTCTCCACAAACTATGGGGACGCCATCCTGAAGGCGGTGGATATGCTGAAAGCGAGGGACAAGGAGACTCTTCCTCTGCTGATAATTCTAACGGACGGGGGCAGCGATGAGGGCGCCACCAACGTTGAGGATGCCGCGGATCTCGCAAGGAGAGAGGGCGTTACAATACACGTGGTCGGGTTCGGGAGCCGGGACGACATAGATGAGATCATGCTGAGGGAGAAAGTGGCGAAACCCACCGGCGGCAAGTACAGATACGCATCGTTCGAAGGTCTCAACGACGCCTTAGTGGAGGCGCAGGAGATGGAAGAGCTTTTATCGGCAACGAACCTGCGGATTACGATTTTGCAGAGCAAGGATGCGACGCTCGACTACTTCTCAGTGAGAGAGATGGTAAGCCCGGGCGTCGTGCTGGCGAGGAGGGATCATCTCGAGTTCGTCTGTCCGAAGATAGCCCCTAACAAGAGAATAGAGCTGGAGTTCGACACCTTCACGCCGGAAACCGGAAGTGTGGGTGTGGCGACCGTCCTCGCTGAGTACGTAGATGAAAACGGGAATAAAAGGACAGAAATATTTGATGTGAAGGCCAAAGTGCCAGCCAGATCTAACTGGATGCCATATGCCGCGCTCTTAGCCATAATCACTGCCTTAGTAGCGCTACTCCTCCTTGCACGGAGGAAAATCGCGAAAGTTAGTGAGAGAGCTAACAATTTAGAAGGAAAACTTTCAGATGCCAAAAACTCCCTTTATGAACTCGAAACCGATGTCGAGAACGAGTTTGGAAGGAATGGTATTGTGATGCCGAGAGAGCTGAGGAAAAAATTTGATGAGGTTCGTAAAAAGCTCGAGCCAGAGGGTGATGAGGTGTGGGAGTAGAGGTGGAGCGACTGGCACACGGGAACATGTTTGCGGTAGGGCTCGGTGGCACGGGCGGGAACGTCGTTGGGACGATCGTTGAGGAGGTCAAAGGTAAGACGGTGAACTTTGACTACGTGCTGATAGATTATCCGCAGGGGCTGCAGCGATTAAAGTGGCGGCCGAGCCCTGACAAGATTATAGAGCTCCAACTGCCACAATACGAGTGGATAGTGAGTGAGGGGGGTTTCTCTAACTTCCCAAGAGAGGCGATTCCCCAGAACCCAGAGCTGGGGACAGGGAGAAGGCGCCCGTATTCTAAGGTGACCTTTGAGTACAACCGGAAACGGATAAAGGATGAAATTGACGATCGTTTGAAAAAGTATTTCAAAAATTTCCGCACACACGGTGTGACGTGTTGGATTTTCACGTCACTGGGCGGAGGCACCGGCAGCGGGATGTTCCTCGACTTCGCAGCCCTCCTCAAAGAACTCAGGGAGGAGCTCAGATACGAAGGCCGAGGAATATTCATTTTCCTCGTAGGCATTCTCCCTTCAGGCACGAGAGACGACGACGCCGAAGCGCGGCTGAACGCGATACAGGCGCTCAGGGAGCTGAACTACGTCCTAGAGCGGGAAGAGCTATTCAACCAGGTATTCATCGTGGGACTACACCGGTATGCGATTGGAGGACTTGAAGAGGCGGCAGAAACCGTGGATCGGATAATAGCGAAGTGCATTCTCGACTTCTGCTACGGAGTGCCAGATATCAACAATATCATCACAGCAGTGGACCAAAGGAAGTTAGGCGCGAAGGATAAGAAGCTTCTCTCGTTCTCTGCAGCCTGCTACCGCTTCCCATTGCCAGAGATGCTTGAACTTAAACAGCTTGAAAATAAATTCTTAGAGCTAAGGCAGAAAGAGGAACGGCTCTTACGCGATAAGGACAGATATGAAGAGCCTATGAGGGCATGCGACGAGAGGATTAGGAAGCTGCAGAGGGAGATAAATGATTACAGGAAGCAGATAGATGAGGCGAGGAAGGAGGAGGGATTGCTGTCCTTCATCAAGAGGATCAAGGTGAAAAAGTGGGAGGAAGAGATTAAAAGGCGTGAGGAGTTGATCAAAAAGAATGAGGAAGAGAGAAAGAAGTACGAAGCCAAGATTAAGGACGTCGAAAAGGACCTTAAGAAGGTATACGAAGATCTGGCGCAGTTAAGGGGGGAAATAGCTAAAGTTGAGACTTCGCTGGAGCGGGGGCAGGAAGGCGCATTTCTCGTGGAGCGAGTGAGCCGAAAGGAATATGAACGAGAGAAACGGAGACTAGAGGAGTTGGCAGCAAAGCCCCTGAACGATGTCGTAGATGCAGTCAAGGGTGCTGGTACGTTCGAACACCGGATTCGAGAGAGAATAGATACTCTCATGAGGCAGCAGCCGTTAATCGTGGGGGTTGAGAGAAAGATTCCGTTCGCCGTCTTCGGCAAGAAAGCGCCTGCGGGGTTGAGCGTTCCCAGCATAAACCCTGCCGTGGTGAATGATAGTAGTGAGGAGGGAATTCGATGGGAGATTGAGCATGGCGTGGA
>QMSC01000208.1 GCA_003649515.1 Thermoprotei archaeon
ACGCTACTCCTACCCTCCAGTGTTGCTGCTAAACCCCTACTCAGGCCTATTCTCTCTATTGTAAGGGCAAGCACGAATTGCTTAGGCTCTAAGAGGAGGGGCTTACCACCCGTCTTTACTATCTTCATAGCCTTCTTGAGGCTCTGAGGCTCCATTGGATCTATTATCTCGCCAGACTTAAACATGACGAACTCATCAGCAAGCCTTAAGTCCACGGAGCACGGTCCCACGTTCTCCTTGATGAAGGGCTGTATCAGTATATCGCCCTTTCTAATGGACTCCAATATTTCCTCACGTGAGAGGATCATTGTTACACCTCTGGGACTCTTACTCACTTTCATTTGAAGAGGTCTCCTCATTTTCTTTTCGGTTGTTGTTACGCGACCCTTTTATGCTTGATATCTACCTTAACGCTCGAAGATTATCACAGCCCCCAATAGGAGCTTCTCTCCAAGGAGGATAAAAGTACCCAATGGTTTCAGCTTCAAAGCCACTTATCCAGAGGCGTCTTTAGAGAAGTTTTTGACTATAATGTATAATAAGGAGCATGGGAGACATGAAACCTGCTTGTGAGTTAATGATGAAAAATACCGCTAATAGGGGCACAAGTCGTTCATAGGCTTTACCATGAATATAAAATGAAGCAGTAAGAAATAGCCAAGAAGCTCGGTATAAGTCAATCCGCTGTAAGCAGATACATTTCGGGCGAAAGGGGACTTCCAAGGGAGTCACTGAAAAGCATGCCAGAGATTGAAAATGAGGTAGCTGAGCTTACAGATAAAATAATTGAAGGAGCCTCTATGGATGAAATCACGAATGAGATCTGCAGATTTTGCCTCAAAATGAGACGAAGCCGTATTTCAGAAGTATTTTAAAAAGTGCGGCTTTGAATTAGAGTCCTCAGGTGCCTAAATACAACTTGTTTTAAGGCCGCCTCTCCTCCGGCGGCAAGCATTCACATATCGAGCACTTCCACGCGATTAGGGTATCCCACTATTATTTTAAAGGGCTTCCTTCTCGCAAAGATACCGTTTTCTATAACTCCTGGAATGCTATTAAGATACTCTTCGAGAAGTTCCGGAGGCTTCTCAACATTTGGATTCACGTGAAAATCGAGTATGAAGTTGCCATTGTCCGTGATCACGGGTCCATTCTTCCTCACAGCTTCCCTAAGCTTCGCATCCCCCCTAAGGTTCGTTTCAAGAAAGTTTTTCACAAAGGTCCAGGATTCGGGCAGAACCTCTAGAGGTATAGGATGCTTCTGGAAAAGTCGAGAAACCAGTTTCGTACTATCTACTATAATACAGTATTTCTCAGCAAAGTAGTCAATTATTTTCTCCCTTGTCAGCGCAGCTCCACCTCCTTTTATTAGATTTCCCTTAGGATCGACCTCGTCCGCACCGTCTATTGCAATGTCTATCTTCTCAACCTCATAAAGGGGGAGAAGCCGAAAGCCCTGTTTAATTAGGTTAAGCTCGCTATCGTATGAAGCTGCTACAAACGTTAAGTCCACACCGTCAAACTCCTTTGATAAGAGTTCTATAAAGAGCCTTACAGTGCTTCCTGAACCTACTCCAATAATCATACCCTCTTTAACAAATTCTAGTGCTCTTCGAGCTGCATTTTCCTTTGACTTTAATATAACGTCCTCCGACATCTCCTAACCCTTAATGGAATTCTCTGAAAGATTTCATATTTGAACATTAATGTATAATTATTTCTTTAAAGCTCTATTAAAG
Source organism: Thermoprotei archaeon (assembly GCA_003649515.1). Classification (GTDB taxonomy): domain Archaea; phylum Thermoproteota; class Thermoprotei; order Thermofilales; family B20-G17; genus B14-G17. Next base: position 1,740 of record QMSC01000208.1, read on the forward strand.
CTCTTTCTGAGATGTATACCCTGTTCCATCTCCTAGCCGTCATACACCTAGGAGCATATCACAACTGCAGAGTTAGATTTTTCTAATCGCAGATGTAGCGTGCTATAAATTTAAATAAAATGGAGCGGTAAGGACAAAGGGTTGCATGAGGAAAGTAGGCTTCATAGTCAATCCCATAGCAGGTATGGGCGGAAGGGTTGGGCTGAAGGGAACGGATGGTGAGCTCATTTTACGCAAGGCCATAGCTCTAGGCGCTAAACCCATAGCTGAGGATAGGGGAGCTCGTTTCCTAAGGAGGTTTAAGAAGCTCTTAAAGGCTGAAGAACGTGAAGGAGTATTATTTTTGACAGCTTCAGGAAAGATGGGTGAAAACTGTCTCAAAAACGTTGGCGGATTTAAGTTCTCAGTAATCGAGAAGGTAGGAGAAGATACCACGGCACAGGACACGATCCGTACGGCTAGGAAACTCGTCCTGGAAAACGTTGAGATAATAGTTTTTGTTGGAGGAGACGGTACTGCTAGGGATGTTCACTCAGCTGTGGACCAGAAAGTCCCAGTAATAGGAGTCCCCTCAGGAGTAAAAGTGTATAGTTCAGTCTTCGGAATAACTCCTGAGGCAACTGCAGAGCTACTTAAGTGTTTTTTAGATAAAGCTTGTAGCACGCGTCTCGCAGAGGTAGTGGACATAGATGAAGAGGCGTACCGCCAAGGTAGGCTTGATATTCGCCTTTACGGATACCTGAAAACTCCGTTTAGGCCGCTACTCCTCCAGCAATCGAAGGAGTCCATACCGTTAACGGAAGAGGAAGAGGAAAATAGGCGCGCCATAGCAAGGTACTTCGTTGAAGAGCTAATGGAGGAGAACGTTATATACATTCTTGGTCCAGGGTCAACGACCGCAACAATAGCGAAAGAACTGGGCGTAGAAAAAACCTTACTAGGCGTCGACGTTCTCCTTAATGGGAAGATTGTATTGAAGGATGCTAACGAAAAACAGCTTTTAGCATTGCTCTCAAAATACGGACTTCCCGCTAAAATCGTTATTAGCCCCCTCGGTAGAGAAGGTTTCCTGTTGGGTCGTGGAAATCAGCAAATTAGCCCTGAGGTCGTGAGAAAAGTGGGGCTGGATAACATTATTGTTATAGCAACGCATCAAAAGCTTAAAGAAACACCTGTTTTATTCGTCGATACGGGAGATGAAAGA
>QMSC01000209.1 GCA_003649515.1 Thermoprotei archaeon
ACGTATGGAAGCTCGAGCTCGAAGCCGTATACTCTGCTCTGAGCAATAAGTTTTGGTACAAGTGCTCCCAGTACGAGTACCAATAGCGGCATTGCGATCATTAAGGCCTTCAGAGGAAGGGGTAACGCTATGAGAAGCTCCATAAGGAGCCCTGGTAGTGCGCTCAGTTTCACGTACTTTAAAATCAAGGGAAGTGCAAACGTGAGAGCTCCTATGAACGCTGGAACCAGCGATATGAAGAACGCAAAGCTCACTATTGACATATATACGGCGGGGTGCAATTTGACTCCTGCAAGTTCGAGATCTTTGTCGAGTCCAGGGAAAACTCTGGCAAGCCTCTCTCCCATCCAACCTAAAGCATCGTAGCAGAAGCTAGAAACGCTCATCGAGCACTCACCCCCGTAGCCTTCTTGGCACGCGATAGAATGGTCAGCATCTCTATGGATGTCACTTCCCTTTTAACGTACGAGACCCTCTTGTAGTACTCCCTTATAGAGCTTGCAACGGCCCTGTACGATGTAACTCCTTCCCGTAGGAGGAGATTTATGAACTGCCTCCTCCTCTCGATCTCCCTGAGGACATCTCCCTTGCCTATGCCCTTCTTCCGAGCGATCTTCTCGATAAGGAAGCTGTTGTTTAAATCAACTAGGAAGACATTGTCATCGGGTAGCCATTCAGCTATAACTCGGTACTCTCCGTTGTCATCAAGTTCCCAAACTGTCCTTATCCTCCTAACGGACTTCGTCTTCCCGCCTTTAGTTATGGTTATGCGCTCGATATGCATCCATGCGTTCATTAAGGGGAGATAAATTTTCGATATGTTCATGGGAGGAGATGTAAGCCTCTTGATGGCGTAGTCCAGGCTGTCGGCGTGCATCGTCGACATGCCGCCATGACCTGTTGCCAAAGCCTGGAAGAGAACGTAGGCCTCCTCTCCACGTATCTCTCCAACTATGATGTAATCAGGCCTATACCTAAGAGAAGTCTTAACAAGATCGAAGAGAGTTATAGAGCGTGCCTTGGCTCCTGAAAATCCGAACTCCTCGCGGCTTATGAATTGCACCCAGTTCTCGTGAGGCAAGTTTATTTCAGCCGTTTCCTCTACCGTGACTATCTTCATTTCTGGCCTGATCAGGCTTGCAACGGCGTTCAGCGTCGTAGTCTTACCAGCACCGGTACCTCCTAGGATCATTATGCTCATCTTGTTCTCGACCAGCACCCACAGGTAAGCTGCTATCAAGTCGTTCAAAGTTCCCATGTTCACTAGGTCTACTATTGAAAACGGAACTTCCCTGAACTTACGTATACAGAAGGTGCTTCCAGAAGTGGAAACCTCGCGCATGAAAGTTGCTGCAAGCCTATGTTTACCCGGTAGCGTGGCGTCCAGTATTGGATGGGCGCTTGAAATGTGTCTACCCGACATGTGGGCGAGCTTAACTATAAAGTCATCTAACACACGCTCGCTTACGAAAGTAATGTTGGTGGGAAGGCTTTCGTACTTTCTGTGCCAGATATATATCGGCGTCCTCACGCCGTTACACGAGATATCCTCTATGTGAGGATCTAGCATGAGTACGTGTATGTACCCGAAGCCTGCAACATCGCGAGCTACGTGATACAGTATTCTATTTTTGGATTCCTCACTAGCCGGTCTCAGCCTCTTATACTTCCGTATTAGTTTCCCAGCCTCTTTGACTACGAACTCCGTACGATCAACCTCAGGGTCGTCGGGCGGGTCCACCTCCCTTTCGAGGAACGAGACTATTTTCTCGTATAGAGAGAGCTCGTCCTTCCTTAGGGGTTCCTCAAGCGCAAAATACTTGAGTTCTCCAGTGCGTATGCTCTCCGCAATAACGGCTTTAGCGTAAGGCTCCTTAACCCAGTACTCCTCAACAACCCTATAATCAGGGGGGAGGGGCTCGACGATAACAGCTGGCTCATTCTCCTTTTCCTCCTTCTTCGAGTTCGCCTTCAGGCTCACCATCTACAGAAACCCCTCCCCCGTTCACTGTAAAAAAGATCAAAACAGTTGAATTTATTTGAATTTTACAAGATGCTCCAACTAGCTTAAGGGAGCGTTATCAACTTAGGATAATCTTTACCAGCTGCTGTGTGGATCTTGATTTCAACACTCATAGCAGAAGCAAGCTTGCCAGAACCTACAGTAGCACCTTCACCTACCGTTATGACAATCTTCTTTTCCTCGCCCGCGTTCACAGGGATTCTTATATTATTGAGATCGACTGTCGTGTTATCGTAGGTAACAGCCAGCTTTTCTGTAGGGTCTTGGATCTGGCTTATGGGAATTCCATTAATTATAATGTTATCTATCGTCGCGTCAGCCGAACCCGTGTTCTTTACTGTTAGAGTTATTTCCCAGTAATAGATGGTGCCAGAGGCTGTAGTCTCGGATTTCTTAATTACTGTTGCACCAGCTACTTCTATTTTTTCAAATCTCGTGTAGAGACCTGCTATACCGCCCATCCAGTAGGCCACTGCTATGGCGATCGTCAACGTCACTGCAACTATTATTACCGTCGCTATCACGGGGCTTATAGCCTTTTTATTTAATAACATATTTTTCACCCAGTTTCTCTTATTTTATCGCTAAGGTAAAAGTTTATTTAGTGAAAAGAAATGAGCGCTGATGAATAAAGTAATGAAAAGCTTTGAAAAGTTTAAAGTCCTTACATCGAGGTCGTACTACGACTTCAATACTCTTGCTACTTCTTTTCTCACTCTTGCGACCTTTTTCTTACCCTGGCGCACTTGTATTATTAATCTCATGTGCTCTAATTTCTTTAAAATTCTGGAAACCTTTGCCCTTGAGAATCCAGTTATCTTCATTATGTCGGCATGAGAAAGCTCGCCTCTCTCAACCAGTAGCTCGAGAAGCATTCTCTCGTTTTCGTTTAAAAATTGATAGATGTCCTCC
>QMSC01000210.1 GCA_003649515.1 Thermoprotei archaeon
AGTCCAATGTAGCGATACCCTTTCCTCTTACCCTCAATGATCTTCTGCATCCAATCCCTTTCATCAAACCAGAAGGCTCTTGAAGAGCCTAATATATTGTCAAGACTTTCCACGTGTTCTACACGAGCAACTTTTCCTTTAATAGTGCCTAGCAGTATTCCACATGCTTCAATAGGAAAGCTTTCTTCGATTATATCGATTATCCTAGAGACTATTCTCCTGGGCAAAATTATCTCATATATCCTTGCAGGGAAGCCATAAATCGAGAAAGAGAACTCCGACATTCCTTTTCACAAGTATAACCTCTAAAATCCCAGTATTAAGCATCTCGTATTTTCGATAGAGTATTAGAGAGTTTCTTGGAGCTACTGGACCATTAAGCCGTCAAGGGGAAGGATGTAATGCCACTTAAGATCTTCAAGGCTTTCCACGCATCGTTTTCAATAACGTATATTATGAGAGAGCCTGAGGATTCTACAAAACCCTTTATGTCAACTCCATTCCAGGCCAATAGCGCTAGTACGTGATTCTTGAAGTCCTCCCCCAACCTCTCTACGTTTTCTATAGTTAGCTCAGCTATCCTGTAGGAGACCTTTTCAACGTTGCTAAGAATTCCCTCCACAAGTTTCTGAACCTTTGCGGAGTGTATGAACGCCAGCTCCCTGGCTTTTGCATCGAAGTTGAGAACCCTAGCGTAAGGAAGCAATCTATTTAGCAGCTTATCATTGGCTGACTTAACCACCGTTAATGCTTTTCCACTTTTTACGCTGAACATTATTGGGCCTATTTCTCGCTTTCTCATTTCTAAGTGAACTTTCTTAGTTAGCTCTACTATTGCTTTCACAATAGAGTTAGACTTTATCTTGCATCCAAGGCGCTCTTCAAGTATTGGCTTTATTTTCCTTGCAAGTGCACTGTAATTCGCTATTCCCTGAACGATTGCGGACATCCAGAATGGATTTTCGTACAGTATTTCGTGTACTGTACGAACAATTTCTCCCCTTCTAACTCTTTTCATTGAACCCACCTTTTTCATAAATATGACGAAAAAGGTAAAAATAAGCGTTATCGTAATATTTATACATAAAATAGAGGTGAAGCTATGACTAATGTTCGTAGGAGTGGTGTGAGTGCTCTCCTAACCTCTCTCAGAGTAGGATTCGAAAATCCCCTATCCAGAAACTTGCTTAAAATAATGAGTAGAAGGATAGAGTGTAACGGAAGAGATGTAACTATCCTCTCAGAGTCCTTAAGATGTTTAGTTGAGAGAACTGGGACTTGTTTTATAGCTAGATTTTACTCGATTTTCCTAAGAGTATTTATCGAAGCTGGAGTAGCTTTCTTTAATGGAAACAGAAATGATGTTTGGAAGGCGCTACAAGACCCGGCAGTGAGGAGGGGATTAGCTCTCGTATTTGAGGGTTTAGGACTCTACGGTGTTACTGTTCCTCAGAGACTTCCAGCACCCTTCTTAGTAGTATGGAACTTTACAAATCTCTGCAACTTGAGGTGCGTTCATTGCTATCAGAATGCTGAAAAAAAGCTTTCCAATGAGCTCACTCTCAAGGAAAAGCTTGATGTCGTTGATCAACTGGATAGAGCAGGCGTGGCTGCACTGGCTCTCAGCGGTGGTGAACCCACAATTCATCCTCATTTCCTGCCGATAGTTAGAAAAGCCTCAGAAAGGGGAATTTATACAGCCGTAGCAACGAATGGCTGGATGTTTGCCGATATATCCTTTGCACGTAAGGCTAGGAGAGCTGGCTTAAGGTACGTTGAAGTGAGCATAGATTCAGCTGATCCGAAGAAGCACGATAGATTCAGAGGTGTTGATGGGTCCTGGGAACGAGCTGTAAAGGGATTAAGGAACGCCGTGAAGTTAGGATTCTCAACGGCAATGGCTGTTACACTAACTAAATTGAACGTAGATGAAGTAAATGAGATCCTAGACTTGGCGGAGGATCTGGGCGTTGAAAGAGTAGTATTCTTTAATTTCATTCCGGTGGGTAGGGGCGAAGATATAGTTAACTTAGACCTTAACCCCGAGGAGAGGGAAAGGGTTCTGAGAAGGCTTTATTTGGAGAGCTCTAGGAGAAGTGTTGATATAATATCGACAGCGCCTCAGTATAGCAGAGTTGCTCTCCAGTTAAGTGAGGGTAGGAGCATTATACCGACGCACTTCTACTGTAAGGGCGATCCGATAACGGCTGCGCTAGCTGAATTCATCGGTGGTTGCGGTGCTGGGAGAATATACGTAGCACTACAACCCGATGGTTCAGTGGTACCATGTGTTTTCATGCCGATAGTAGTCGGTAACTTGAGGTCAGAGCCCTTCTGGAAAATCTGGAGAAAGTCACCGGTCCTTAAGACCCTTAGGGATCGGAACAAGCTTACTGGCGGGTGTTCGCTCTGCTACTTTAAGTATATCTGTGGAGGATGTAGAGCGAGAGCCTATGCTTATACGGGGAACATAATGGGTCCCGATCCTGGTTGTATAAACAATTTGAATGCGTGGAGGGAGCTTTCTCTCAGGGCGAGAAACGAAATAACAGTTTGTTCTCCCTTGTCAAGTCTCAGCGAGGTTGGATAGCAAGTACTAAAGGCCTACGCTCAATGAGTGCCTGTATAACCTTCCTCCTACCGCTACTTAACGCTCTCCATAGAGTGCCGCGAGAAATCCCCATGTGTTTTGCTGCTTCTTCCTGGGTCATCCCTTGAAAATACACTAGTCTTAGGGCCTCGAGCTCGTCTGGAGCTAGATAAATGGGCTCCTTTTCGATAACACCACCATACTCATCTATAGGAACGAATGTCAAATGGCCTGGAGTAAACCATATTGTGCGGGGCTTAGGTCTCCTACCAGGGCCTCTTCTACCCCAACACCACCGCCATGGAGGGCCTGAAACCATCTCGTATTCCTCTCCCAATAATTCC
>QMSC01000211.1 GCA_003649515.1 Thermoprotei archaeon
AATTTCAAGTGGAGCTTCACGGACTGCACGAGTTTTGCTATAATGAAGTTATTGAACCTGCGGCATGCTTTCACATTCGACGAAAACTTTGAACAAGCAGGCTTCGTTAAACTACCTTAAGAAGAGATTAGGAACTCGAGGATTTTAGGCAGACCAGCTAGCATAAGCTTTACGAGATTTATCAAAATTGGAACGGTGTTCAACGTTGAAGGATGAAGATCTGCTTAGCGTTTTAACGGAAGATCTAGATGATGAGAGCATTGGGAGAGAGACTTAATGACTTAAAATTCTTTGAAGAGCTCTCTTAAAGAGACCATAAAATCTATAATTTTACTTCGAGAAGTGTTACTTCTTCCTAAAATCGTAATATTTATAATACTTAAAAAGCAATGCTCCCATTGGGTCATTATATGATCTTAAACAGACACAGTTTTGGAGTTTGGAGTTTTATGGCCAAAAAAGTCTTCAAGGCTGTATTCAAGAAGGCCGATTCTTCGACATTCGAAACGATTCAGAGAACGCTAAAAGAGAAGGAGCTTGCAGTTTATATTCACATACCATTCTGCAGGAGTATTTGTCTTTATTGCCCTTATGTAAGATATGTAGTCCACGACCCTAAGGTAATATCAAAGTACGTGGATGCCCTGGAGGCCGAGATAAGGTTATACGGCAACCTGCTTAGGGACCTTGACCTATCGATAGTTGATATACATGCTGGCGGCGGAACTCCGAGTCTGTTAAGTGGAGAGCAGTTTGAGAGAATTTTAAGTACTCTAGCTGAGTGCTTTGAAACTAAGTCCGAAATAGCTATAGAAGCTAATCCAGAGGATTTAACTGACGAAAGCCGGGTATTTGACTTAGTAGACCACGGCGTCACCGAAGTAAGCCTAGGGGTACAATCTTTTAACCCTCAAATGCTTAGGAGGCTAGGTAGACGTCACAGTGTAGAAGATTCCATACGATCCATTGAAAATCTACGTCAAGCTGGAGTGAATCGTATCAATATCGATATGATGTATATGATACCTGGCCAGTCAATAGATGATTGGGAAAGGGATCTTGAGATAGCTGTGGAACAAGATGTAGATGAGATTACATGTTATCCTACTTTAATAACCGAATATTGTCCCGGCTATAGGCTCGTAAAGAAGCGAAAGATTAGCCAACCTAATAAGCGCACGTTCAAGAAAATGGTTTATGCAACAGAGGACCTGTTAAGTTCTCGGGGCTTTGAACCTGTTGAAATTTACGGTTATAGCAGGAAGCATGGTTGGAAATATGTGACCGTTAACTATGAGATGGAAGGCCCCCTTCTGGGTATAGGTTGTGGCGCAATGGGCTTCACAGGAGGTTGTGAGTACGTAAACACGTGCTCAGTATCAGAGTATATCCGATCTACTTTCAATGAAAAAATTCCGGTCGCCGGGGCTAGACTCGTCAGTAGTAAAGAACGTGCGATCAGGTATACTGTCTGTAGACTATTTGTATGTAGAGATCTTAAGTTCGAAGATTTTCGCCTTAAGTTTAAGGAAGATTTTAGAAATGTGATAGGTAGAAGTAGCTTTAGCGGATTCTTAACGCTATTGAGATTGTTACGCTATATACAAGGATATCCAAAAGGTATTAGACTAACGAGAAAGGGCTTATTTACTGCACATCTTGTCTGTTGGGCCTTCGTGTCGAATGTACCGTGCAGAATTTGTGAGGAGTATATGAAAACTGCTTGGCCAACTGAAGTTACTATACCCTAGCTAACATCGTTCCAGAGATACTAACGGTTCCCTAGATCATTTGACACTCCCCCTACTGAAGTGGGGGGTTCTTGCTTCTTTGGGTGTTCATTGCCCTTTTAGGCTCCCACCTACATCCGTTCCACCTTAGAAGCAGGGGCTGTGCCACCAACCCGATGGCTATTCCTCTACCGTGGAGGATAGCCATATTCAACTTCAGATCGAGCTTTATCCTGTATTCCTGTATGATGTCCCGACTATTATAGGCTCCCTTAAACCCTTAACTACCTGAACTATCGTCGTATAAGGTATCTTCACCCCTCTATCACGAACATGGCGAACCCCACCTGATTATCTCGCCCTCCTTCTCCCTAACAACTAATGGAACAGGTCTAGGCTTATCGTACGGATAATACCCTACCTTCTCAGCTAGCTCATCACTTACGAATGTAGACCTAACGCGCGTACCTAGCTTTAGATGAACTCCTTAACGCACAGCGCTCTAACACCCTATCCAGGTGCTTCCCCAAATCCGATCCTCTAGCTTTGAAAACAGAGTACCCACATCGCGTCTACGCGATCCTTCTTGGGAAAATGCAGGCGTAGCCTAAGGAAGAGAACCACAAGTCCCTTTAATCTAACTTCCCCCAAAGCTCGGCCACAGCTCTCCTTCCATCCTCCTTTAAATTCAGACCATCTTCCCTTTGGGGCGAGCTGGGAGGTGGGCCTGAGTGGGTACTCGCTCAGAGATCTGGATTAAGAAAGGTGACGACGTGGTCAAGCTATACAAGCACTGGGATGGCTACCCTCAGTTCATGATGCCCTACTTGAAAGAATTCGCAGAGTTCGCTGCAAGAGGAGTAGGGGATCAGCTACACTGGCTGAGCTATCCCGAGGATGTCGCAGCGCTGTTGATCGCATTCGATTACGAGGACTTGAGAAGGGCTGAGTTAGGCTACTACAGGCCAGATATAAGGCCGAAGGGCCGTATCAATGACTTCATAGAATACGTCTACGTCCTAGAACTGGAGCTCAGGGACCTTAACGAGACATCCTGGACAGTTAAGTGCTATAAGGTTAAAGGACTTAAGGAGGCAGACGCCGTAGGTGAGGGCGACTTAGAGCTAAGGGCTACCTTTACCGCGATCTTCAAGCTAGGCGAAAGGGGCGTGGAAGTCCAATTGACGTTCTCCCCGC
>QMSC01000212.1 GCA_003649515.1 Thermoprotei archaeon
AATGCACGAAAACGAAATGCTAAAAGTTCGGCGAAGCATGAGGGATTACGAACTCATTTTCAGCATACCCCACTTAATGACTTTCATGAGCGATAACGCGTACGTGTGCTACATGCACAGGCACTCTCCTCTCACGTTAATAGAATACGGCGGCAAGCCTCTCGACGTCGTGTCCCTCATTTATAGTCTTTTAAACGCCTTCAATAGAGAGTTCGGCATCTCCAGCGTTAAGGTAAAGGCGCCGTACTATCCTTATGAAACGTTCCTAATGTTAAGGAAAGTCTGTTCACACTGGTCCATTGAACCAGAAGGCATGGTGAAAATACTGGACTTGAAAAAGCTTTTCGAAGAGTACTCCCCCTACCTTGAGGAAATAAGCGAGGACATTAAATTAGAATTCTCACTTGAAGTAAAAGAGAAGCATGAGAAGGTCGCGATAACACTGGATAGAGGAAGCGTTATAACTAAACCCGGTGCAAGAAGCAATTTACACGTAGCTTTGCATGAGCGTGACATGGTAAAGCTGCTCTTTGATGGCGTAGAAGAAGTAGGCTTAGCCGAAAAGTACTCTAAGCTTCGTACGGTATTCCCTCTACCGTTTCACGTATGGCTACTTGACCACATATGATCTCATACATCAGCTAAGCTAGTACTCTGCTTTCGTATAGCCTAAGGAAATCCTCAACAGCGACATCATAGCACGCTTCAACATTCGGAGCCGCATTCTTCTTAATCACAGTCAGACCACGGGTATGTCTACCATGAAGCTCTACGTCTACACACAGACGCCTTCTCTTCACTAGTTCCGGCCTAGTAACCACAGCTACAGCTAATGGATCATGTAAGATAGGATTCTGTCTATTAGTATGCTCTCTCCATAACCTTAGATATTCTCTCAGAACATCTGCATAAGGCCTAGTGGATGACTTTAGTGAAAGAAGCATTTTCGTAGTCATGATACACTTCAAGGTGACATCTAAGCCCACAACTGTTATAGGAAGACCGGAATTCAGCACTATTGAAGCCGCCTCCGGATCGCACTTAACGTTGTACTCTGCTATAGGTTTCGTTAGACAACCACCCATAATGACTAAGCGTTTATCCTTAAACACATCTTTCCTAAGAAGCAAAGCTAGGGCGATGTTCGTTAGAGGCCCGAGCGTTATAATGGTAACAGCCTTTTCTCTCTCAAGGATATTTACAATAAGGTTCACCGCGTGTTCCTTAACAATATTCGGGTATTCCTCTCCCTCTGTCAAGGCAACTGCTTGATTAGGAAAATGAGTTGGCTCAGGTTCCAGAATAGGCTTGGAACAACCAGCAGCGATTGGGATGTCACTCCTATTGCAAGCTTTAAGAAGTTTTGCCGCAAGTTTAGCCCTTAAGTTAACCCTGCCATAGACAGTCGTTATAGCCAAGACCTCGATCTCAGGAGAATTTAAAGCCAGCGCGAGAGCAAGAGCATCATCAATATCATCCCCAATATCTGTATCAATAATAACCTTCACATTATCACCTTAAAATAGAGGAGCGTGCTCCAGATATAAATACAAACCCGTAAGCGTAATTGCACTTACTCAATAATTGTTCCTGTTCTTTTGAAATTGTAGAAAAGGAACCCTATGGTTTCAATTACCTGAGGGGAGTGGATGTTCCACTAGGCAACTAGTGGAGAACAGCTCCCGCAGGGTGGTCGAAACCACAATTAACCGCAATAACCGCTCCGTAGCATCAAACCAATATTGATTAATACAAAAAGCTACGGAACGGGAGAACGATAACTTGAAATCCGAGACAACTTAATTCACGAGACTTAGCAAGGAAGCTGCAATAGCCTTATGGGAGACTTTAACGCTCGGGTATATACTTTTTAACGCAGAAAGCTAGGAACCCTCCTCCCAGAGTTGCTAAGACCCTCTCATACAACATTAGAGGAAAAGCTATGGCGAAGACTTGCCATGGCAACATTAAGTACCAAGAAGCCAGTACCATCATGCACGCCTGCTCTGCCATAGTAGCAGTAAACGCGAGCGCGAATACTTTAAGCTTAGGCTCGGCAATTCTCCGAGCAAATAGCGCGACTACGAGCGCTGCTGTGTGAGGTATCACCCAGTAGGGGACCTGGGGTATCCTTATTACGAAAAGCAGTATCATAAAAGCATAATAGGCGAGGGCTAACGTTCTGAGGATCTTGGACTTAGCTCTAGCAACTACGCTTCCCACGGTTGATCCTGCAATGGGCATTAGGAGCATCGTTGGACCGAATATGTTGGCTAGCGCTGCTGGAAATACGAAGAACACCACTAGTGAGCCCATAAACGCTGTTAGGAAAGCCTGTACTGGAGGTAGAAGAATGGCAATCAGGGGGACTATTATAAGGTTTAGGGATAGGATAGAGGGGCCTCCTATGAAAGGGGATACTGGTACGAGAGACAGCACTACGTAGGCCGCGCTGAACGTAGCTATCATGGATACATCTCTGGAAGTTAAGCGCACCGCGCAACGACCTCCACATAATACTGTTCAGGAAATATATGAAGATACTTTAAAGACTATCGTGAATTGTACTGTAAGAACACTAGAACTGTCACCAATGGGCTATCCATGGCTGGTTTTCGCAAATTCCATGCGAGAAAAGCAATGGCCTTAACTATTCCTTCATTCAAAATGGACTAAAATGTATTTTTGAATTTTCTAAAGTATTTTTCAGATTTCCAGCCGTCTATTAAGCGTTTGAGTTCTAGTGTTCTTACAGTTTTCCTGAAAAGCTCCTTGGCCTTTTTTATAAAATCTCTGTCGTAAAGGACTATTCCATAGGCTATGGCATCTAAAATTGCTCCATAGGCTTCTTCTATCATTTTGAGAAATTCTTCTGGAGTGTATCCTCTAGGCTCTATTGGGCCTCCGGCGGAGAAACTTAGGAGAA
>QMSC01000213.1 GCA_003649515.1 Thermoprotei archaeon
ACTACAAAGGGACCTGATCATACGGACGATAGGCTGATATCGAGTGTGGACACAGCAGTTAAAATGGGCGCGGACGCCGTATCAATAATGGTCTACATAGGGTGTGAGAGAGAAGCGGACCAGCTAGAGAAAATGGGCTTAGTTGCTGATATATGCGAGAGCTATGGCATGCCACTACTATCCGAAGTAATACCCTCAAAGCCCTACCTAGAGGACCCCTACTCCCCTGAGGCAGTAGCCTATTGTTCAAGAATAGGAGCCGAATATGGATCAGATGTGATAAAGACGTATTATACTGGAGACCCTGAGTCCTTCAAGTACGTGACTTCGAGGGTCCCCATTCCGATAGTGGTTCTGGGAGGACCCAAAAAGGAGACAATAAAGGACTTCCTATCCATGGTTAAGGGAGCTGTTGAAGGAGGAGGTAAAGGAGTCGCTGTAGGGAGGAACATATTCCAGTATAAAGACCCAACTCAGATGGCTCAAGCGGTTTCAGAAATAGTACACAAAGGCCGTAGCGTTGAAGAGGTCATGGAGGAGGTCCTCGAAGTAAAGGCATAAGGGACCAGCTAGCTGAAATCAAATCTATAGGGGCTTTAAAGCTCGAAAGTGGTTCCATCCTCTTTTTTCAACGGGAATTCCCCTATAGTACACTTCTCCATCTCCTTCAATGACCTCACCAGCCAAAGTATAAGGTATGCTCTTTACGCTAAGCTCCCTGATAATCTCCTGAACGTGATCTTTGCTTACTGTAAAAACTACCTCGAATTCCTCTCCCCCATAAAATGCTAGATCTATGGGTTTCACTCCCACAAGCTTCGCGTATTCGATAGCCTCATTGGCTAGGGGCAACTTATCTAGCCTAATGGCTACGTTTGATGCCTCCGCTATTTCCTTCAGTGTAAAGGCCAGCCCGTCGCTCACGTCCATTGAAGATGAAATGTAATCCCTATGCTTCACGAATATTTCTAGTAATTGGAGGCGCGCTAGAGGTCGTGAAGTTGCCCTAAGTATTTTCTTAAACTTGGTGATCACGTTTATATGATTGTTATAGAATGCATGAAATGCGGCTCCCGTAAGTCCATATTCGCCGATTATAATTACTGAATCTCCCGGTTTAGCCCCGTTCCTAGGTATAGGTTTTTTCTCAAATGAACATAATCCCGCTACATCGATCCATATGTCCCTCTGGGAGGAGTTGGTATCTCCTCCTAGGAAGGCTACCCTATAGGTCTTAGTTGCCTCCTTAATGCCCTCAATTGTCTCTTTAAATATCTGCTCGCTCTCAGGAACTAGAGGCAGTCCAAGGGAAACGACTATAGCTAGGGCTTCTCCACCTTTAGCTATAAAGTCGCTTATAACCGCAGTCACAGCTTTCCAGCCAAAATCGCTCCAGCTATTCCAAGGGAGCTTAGAATTATGTGCTGAAAAACCGTCTATCTTTAAGCCGAGGATTCGTCCGTCTATGGGGAGATCCGCCACGTCGTCCCCTCGAGGCAGAAATCCTTCGAGGTCGAGGAACTTTAAAACAAACTTTATTGCATCCCTCTCGCTGAATCCGCTCACTTAAAGACCACCTCGGGACTGAAGCTCCGTCTTTAAAGGCGGATCGCAAGCTTATAAGCCTGTAGCTCCTCTCCCCTAGAAGAGAGACTACTCCATATCGGTACAAGCGATCACCTAGCGAGGAAACTCTCCTCTCTTTATGAGTTCGAGATTCTCTTGCAACCTCTTTTTTACAGCAGCATCCAGAGTTTTTGCATAGTCTTCTCTAAGCATTGTTAGAAGAACAGCAACGCTATGGGAACAGAAACCCCTATTCTTAAAACCTGGACAATTGCACCGAATGGAGGAGCCCTTGACATCAACGAAGTACTTACCGTGATCTCCTATTACGTAGAAGAACTGCTCACTTATCTTCATCACCCTACCTTCCCTAATCAGTTTATCGGCCTTTTGGAGAACCTTGTCCGAATAATCCCTATCAACTCTCTTCCTCAAGCTCCTCCCTCCACGACAGCTGTAAGGGGTAGTTGCTGTGCGGTTTGAATCTTCTCCTAAGCGATTGGGGGCTTTCACCCACCGTCTTCTCTCTCAGCGCGCCAATTTCTATAGCGCCATAATTTCTTTAAGATAATATATATAAATACCCTACATCTTCAGGGTTAAAGCCCATTAGCCACGCAGTTAGAGCTTCTACTTCAACGGCGTTTAAACCCGCCACAACCACTCCTCAAAGTACAGGACCGCCAGCTATGGGACCGTTTCCCTCCATTCCCTCAAATCCATCTATAACAGCTAGGTGGGCATTAAGTGCTCTGCTAGGTCAGCTATCGATAGATTTATCGCCGCATAGCCCTGATGAACGGGTGTCTTATAGGGTGACTGTACAGCTCCCATGACCATATTCTTTATTGAAAGGGTCACTATTACTGTATCGCGTGTTTTAGGCCTGCATACAGAAATTCTAAAATCGAATTCTAGAGCCGCTTTGGATACAGGTACTCGGATTCTCTTCTCCAGGCTTGAATTATAAATGAGATAATACTCAGCCTCATCTTCACTTAGACCAATAATTCCACATCATACTCCTCTGCGAGCGCGAAATAGTTGAAGTTCCTCAACCCACATCAAGGCTAGAGTACGCCAGGCTTTCTTCAATGACTATTCTCCTCCTACCTACTTTTTCATAAATGAAGTTCAGAACGGCCCTAGCAGCGTCTACGTGGGTGGCATTAGGTTCCTCTTCGCTTCCTTGATTCTCTTTATAGGTTCATCACCGAGCAATTCAGGAACTTCTCTTACGCCCAAGCTCTGGTAAAAGCATTAATCTTTTTCCTAAAAGCCATAGAATAGAGCCTACCCTCTTGAACTTACACCGCTCCTATACCGTAGCCGAAGT
>QMSC01000214.1 GCA_003649515.1 Thermoprotei archaeon
AGGTGGGACTCCTCCCCCCGATTCACACTAATAAAGTCTACGTTATAGGTAATGCTGCAGGTACGGGGGCTAAGCTCATCTTAAAGTCGAGGAAGCTTAAGGAAGAGGTAGAGAAAATGGCTAGGGAAATAAAGGTCATAAGACCAGCGGAGGGAAAGGAGTACATGAAGTTCTGGGTGAAAAACCTAGTGCTTCAGTAATGTATTCATGGTGTGAAGCTCCTCAACAAGCCTGAGATTTCGCTTAGCTAGCCTTAGAATATAAGGTGTATTAAAATAAAATGTGAGTAAAATATATAAATAGAAATGCAATGTTCTATGTGACATTATTAGCTGGTGAAGGGAGAAATGGGTCTTATAGAGTACATCGGCGTATGGAAGAGCTATGACAACACACCCGTAATTAAAGACGTGTCCTTTAAGGTCAATGCTGGCGAAATAGTAGTCCTTCTAGGCCCCAATGCTAGCGGGAAATCGACTCTATTTAAGATGACCCTAGGAGTTGTAAAGCCTGACAGAGGAACGGTGAAAGTTAACGGCATAGATGTAAGCGCTAATCCAATAGAAGCTAGGAGAGTAGTGGGGTTCTTGCCCGAGGAGATCATAGCCTACGAGTCCCTCAAGCTTGAGGAATACGTGGAGTTCATTTTATCGGTTTACGGCATCGACCCTGGCGAGAAACCCCTAAACGAGGTCTTTGATATGTTAGGTTTGAGAGAACACTTAGGCAAGCTACTGGGAGAACTCAGCCATGGAAATAGGAGAAAAGCCTTACTTGCCACCATTTTCCTGAGAGATCCGGACGTTCTAGTACTGGACGAAGTATTTGCAGGCCTCGATCCTGCCGCCGCTAAGCTCGTTAAGACCTGGTTACGTGAGAAAGCAAAACATAGAACCGCCGTTCTGGTATCCACTCACGTACTACCCATAGCCGAGGCTACAGCCGATAGAGTACTGATAATACATAGAGGAAGGATCGTGGCCGAAGGCAGACCTGGAGAGCTTAAGGACGTTTTCGGAGCCAAGGAGCTGGAGGAGGTATTCCTAGAGGTCACAGGCTATACCCGAGAGTATGAGGATTTGGTAAGGGAGTTATACAAGTAGAGAGGCTTTTAGAAATGAAGCTAGCCCGACTTCTAGCCAGGGAGGTCGCGTACAGGTCTAGGAAGACGGGGTACAGGCACTTCACCCTCCTGGGATCCTCTAAGGAAGTTAGAGAGCCGTCAGCCCTATCCGCGAACATCATTGGAATAGCCCTGTTTTCATTCATTTCCATCGTAATGGTAATACCGTTTTTCATGAAAATTCCAGAGTGTGTTGGAACTGCTGATATCCTGTTCGTATCAGTGGTCTCCTTACTGTTATTGCTGGAGGCATTTATGGCGCTTTTGAACACCGCCACTTTTACGTCAACGTTCATCAGCGAGAAATTAGTAGAGCCGCTACGAATACTGCCGATAGGCGAGGAAAGAATAATGAGGGCTTACTTCGAGGCACTGATACTGTACTGGGGCGGCCTCTCAGTAATTTTCATAGTTCTACCTGGAATGCTTTTGCTACTCTTAGCCTCTCCTGGAGGGGTAATATCGCCCATCCAGCCTCTAGCGGGGATTATCGCTGGAGTATTAGTACTCCTGTGCGGCTCATTGCTAGGAATAGGCATAGGCACGTACGCTCCCCTAGTTAGGAAACATGTCCTATTTAGGTCTCTCTCTACAATGGCATGGCTTTTAGCCTTCATAGTATTCTACGCGAGCTCCTCATTGATCAGATACGGGATACATCAGCTTGCCACCGGAGATACCTCCTGGATAGCAATACTACCCTTTGTAGGAGTCCTACTCATAAACTCACAGCCCCTCCTAAGCGCCCTTTCCATCCCCATATCCCTAGCTCTGCTCCTGCTCATCTACAAGTTCTCCATAGGAAGACTAAGACTCCTATTGATGTTAGAGCCCAGAGTGACGATGCGGAAGCCCTTTAAGATTGAAAGAAGAATTCCGGAGAGGCTGGAGATAAAGATAGTTTCTAGAAGTCCAGTCATAGGGTTCATCGTTAAGGACTTAAGGCTACTTAGTAGAGAGCCTAGAAGATTGGCAACTGTCCTCTACACGATCGCGATCCCGTTTCTAATGCTCCTACCAAGCATGGCTTCAGGAAGGCCTCCCGAGGATCCCCTCATCGAAAGTCTATTCGTATTAATGCCTAGCGTCATATTAGGGCTAATCACCGGCACCGTGGTAAACGTGTTGTTCTACGTTGAGGGCTCTGGGGCGAAGGTTCTGTACTTTGCGCCCATTTCCCGCAGGAAACTCGCCCTGCTAAAAACCTTAGGCTCTCTAGTTTTCTCGACTAGCGCCGCAACAATTATGGCGGCAATTATACTTTACTCCACTCGCAGCCCTCTACTTTCGCTAACAGCCCTCATAGTCAGCCTTGGAACCGCCCTTTCCGCCAGCCTATTTCAGTCGGCCATAGTTGTGAAACAGCTGCCCCCACAGCCCTCTGAGTGGAGCGAGATCTCAGTATCGCGCCTCGTTCACGTAGTCTCCATACTGCTCCTCTTCATACTACTCATGGGATTCTCCCTCATAGCGCTCTTTGTCTTGAAGGACCTCGTTAAAGCTTCAATCCTGATATTGGCAACTTACATGTTGATCGGTACTAGCGTCTTCATTACACTAGCTAGAGAAGAGCCGCTCTAGACCCGCTAAGCCTCAGATGCCTGATCAGGACGAGCTCCAATTGTATTCAATTGTATTAGAGGTAACCAGAGGAGCTGTTTTCCAGCTCCGTTGACTGGAGAGGAAAAGATTTATATCGAAACTAACCTTGTATTGATGCAAGAGGGGAGCTTCATTATCCCTATTAACCGTAAACCCTTCGGCGCTAAAGAACTCG
>QMSC01000215.1 GCA_003649515.1 Thermoprotei archaeon
CACATATTCCGCGCCATCGAATCACTAAAGCCTAGTTGGAGAGGCGAGCTAGAGATCACCGATGCTATTCAGAAGCTTATCGATTGGGGCTTAAAGGTTGATTACGCTGTTGTTAAGGGTGGGTGGAAAGATACGGGTACTCCAGAGGATATTTTAGAGGCTAATAGGCTCCTATTAGACTACAAATACCGTGAAACCGTGATTAAGGGTAAAGTAGAGGAAGATGCTAGAGTTGAGGGTAGAGTCTACGTCGACGAAGGAGCGGTAATATCTAGCGGGAGTATTGTTAGGGGACCAACATATATTGGGAAGAACACTATTATAGGCCCTAACACCTACATCGGACCATATACCAGTATAGGCGATAACTGTAAATTAATCAATGTGGAGGTAGAGAATAGTGTTGTAATGGATAACGTAATAATAGAGAACGTAGATGGAATGATGACTGATAGCCTCATAGGATCAGGTGCGAAGATTAAGCATAGAGGCAAGATGCCCAAAGGAGTGCAGTTAATTATAGGCGAACACACAGTAATAGAATGGTAGCACGAGTAGGTGGATCTTCTATGAGATATCTTGTTACTGGTGGAGCAGGTTTTATGGGAAGTAACTTTGTTCGATACATTCTCGGCAAGTACGATGATGCGGTTATTCTCGTTTATGATAAGCTCACGTACGCTGGTAGGCTAGAGAATCTCCGCGATGTGATAGGTAGTCCTAGATTTAAATTTGTTAAAGCAGATATCTGCGATGAGCAGCGATTGATAAAAGTGATTAAGGAGTTCGAGCCAGGCGTGGTAGTAAACTTTGCTGCTGAAACCCACGTTGACCGCAGTATTAATGAGCCAGCACCATTTCTTAAAACAAACGTCTTAGGGTTATTTAATATACTTGAAACCGCCAGGATGTTAGAAGTGCCATTAGTAGTACACATTAGTACTGATGAAGTCTACGGTGACTTATGGGAGAAGGAGCCAGTAAATGAGGAAGCACCGTTTAGGCCTAGTAGCCCCTACTCTGCTAGTAAGGCTTCAGGAGACTTACTATGCCAGGCTTATTGGAGAACTTATAGGCTACCAGTAATAGTCATGAGGCCGTCAAATAACTATGGCCCATATCAGCATCCTGAGAAATTCATACCAAAGATCATCATACGTGCACTTCACGATAAGCCCATACCAGTATATGGTAGGGGGGATCAGGTAAGGGATTGGTTGTATGTGGAAGATTTTGCTGAGGCGCTAGACATGGTCATAGTTGGGGGTTCTAAGGGTGAAATATACAATGTACCAGGATTTAACGAAAGGAAGAACATCGAAGTAGTAGAAACTATTCTAAAGCTCATGGGCAAGTCCTCAGCCTTAGTAAGGCACGTAGAGGATAGGCCTGGACATGACAGAAGGTATGCTATGAGAGGAGATAAGATCCTTGGTCTTGGATGGAAGCCTAAGACTAGTTGGCTTGAAGGATTGAAAAAGACCATTGAGTGGTATGTTAGTAATAAGTGGTGGTGGCAACCGTTAGTAGATGATGAGTACTTTAAACTAGATACCCCTTGGGACAAGGCGTTCTAGGTGACACAGCTTGAAGATACTTGTTACTGGCTGTAGTGGGCTTCTTGGAAGTAAACTTACACCACTACTAGCCCGTAGAGGCTATAATGTCGTAGGGATATACAATGTCCATAGACCGTCATATAGTGCCGATGGCGTTAAACTAGTAAAGTTGGATATAACTAACACGGTCGCATTAGAAGACTTGGTATTGAAGGAGAAACCAGACGTGATAATACATGCTGCAGCCTACACAGACGTAGACGGCTGCGAAAGAGATAAGAACAGAGCTTGGAGAATAAATGTTGAAGCTACTAAGAGCCTTGTACGTACGGCTAGGGTAGTTAAGTCATATATCATATATATTTCGACAGATTACATATTTGACGGTTCTAAGGGAGATTACATAGAAGGGGATACGCCATGCCCAATAAACTATTATGGGTTAACAAAGCTTATCGGGGAAGAACTAGTGCGCGGTAGCGACCTTCTACACACTATTGTAAGGCCAAGCGCGATATATGGTCTAGGTGGCAGTAAGAAGAGCTTCGCTGAGTACATCGTAGAAAAGCTGATGAGAAATGAGTGTGTTAAAGCCCTAACAGACCAGTATGTTTCACCAACTTATAACGGGCTGTTAGCTAAGGCAATCGCTGAGATAGTTGAACTAAGACCTATGGGTGTACTACATATCGCAGGTCCAAGAATGAACAGATATGAGTTCGCATTGAAAATAGCTAAAGCACTAGACTTACCATTAGAACTGGTAAAAGAGGCATCCATGAAGGAAATGACTCATTGGATAGCATGCAGGCCTAGAGACTCAAGCTTAGATACAAGTAAGGCCAAGCAGCTTTTGAAAACGAGATTTTATGATGTAGATCTAGCAGTAGATTTGTTTAAGAAGGAGTGGTTAAGTAGAAGGGGAGAACCATGCCCCTGAAAACCGCTGTAAGAGAGTTATGGCTACCTGGAGTAAAATTGGTGGAAATCGAGAGATTTACTGATGAGAGAGGATTATTCCATGAGCTGATGAGACTTGACTGGAAGGAACTACTAGGCGATGACAAGATAGTCCAGGTAAACATGTCGGTAACTTACCCGGGTATAGTAAGGGCTTGGCACAGGCATCTCAGGGGACAGGTAGATTACTTCTTTGTAGCGGTGGGATCAGCCAAGATATGCGCGTACGATGAACAGACTAGACACTTAGTTGAAGTAGTACTAAGCGAGCATAAACCCGCGATCTTAAGAGTGCCAGGGCACTACTGGCACGGATTCAAGGCCCTTGGGGTTAAACCAACATACCTAATATAC
>QMSC01000216.1 GCA_003649515.1 Thermoprotei archaeon
GTAGAGGTTCCGTTGAGGATACTCAGAGCTCTATCAAGGAAGCCTATTCACCCGTTTTACGATAAAGAGTTTTCTAATCTATACAAGGAATCTGTAAGCTTTCTTAGAGAAGTTATCGGAACGGAGGGCGATGTGCTCATTTTACCTGGAGGAGGCAGCTTGGGAATAGAAGCCGCAATAGCGAACATTATAGGTCCAGGGGATAAAGTGCTAGTTCTGTCAAATGGATTTTTTGGAGAAGTTCTAAAACATCTCGTAAATGCCTATGGGGGAAACGTGTTAACGGTCGATGCTGAATATGGTGAGATCGTAGAGCCCGCAAAGGTAGGCGAGCTACTTGAAGAAAACCCTGATGTAAAAAGCGTTGTAATGGTTCACTGCGAGACTTCAACGGGCGTTGTAAATCCCTTAGAGGAAATAGCCCGTGAAGTCCGCGAAAGGAGCGATGCGATACTGATAGTAGATGCCATATCAACTTTAGGAGCGATGCCCATAAAGGCGGATGCTCGAGAAATAGATATTGTTATAGGAGCTTCTCAAAAGGCCTTAAGCGTAATACCGGGATTGGCAATAGTATCGGTGAGCGAAAGGGCTTGGAAAGCCATTGAGAGAAGGGGTTACAAGGGCCATTACATGAATTTGAAGCTATGGAATAGAGGTGTCAAAGAAGGAAAGTGGCCTTCCACGTTTCCAGTAAACCTCCTCTATGCTTTACACGAAGCGTTAAGAATGATCTTTGAAGAAGGTTTAGAAAGAGTCTTTGAAAGACATAGATTTGTAGGGGGCTTCGTTAGATCATTAGTTAAGTCCCTAAACCTTAGACTAGTTCCCTCAAAGGAAGAATATGCCAGCGATACTGTAACGGTATTCTATACACCCGAGAGCATAAGCCCCTCAGAACTCCGGGACCATCTCTTAAGAAAATACAAGGTGATGATTGCAGGTGGTCTCGGAACTCTGAGAAAGAGCACTGCTAGAATAGGACATATGGGCTATGGTGCCGATAAAAGGCTTTTGAAGGCAGTTAGCTCGGCCCTTGTGAGAAGCTTAAGGGATCTAGGATACTCCTTTGACTTAGAGAGAGTTGAAGAGGTACTAAAAAGGCTAGAATAAGTGCTACCTCATCACCCCTCAAGTTCAAAGTTATACTTCCAATGTCAGGCTTGATCGTGAACTTTACAAAAAGTCGCCAGAAAGCCCCTTGCTTAAGTGGGGGAGTGTCAATGAGAGATTCGGGAGGTTTGATAGTCTCCCTAACTCCTTCAATATCTCCTCGAAGAGGGGTGTTTGAGTCCACTACTTTCATCATCTTATTGGAGGATGTTATGGAACACGTAGCCGTTCTCCTAATCCGTATCTTCATTTATCATTTTATATTAGATACGGTTTGGTTCATTAAGGTCTCTCTTGGGCAAGCTACGAGAGTGGGACTCGCCTAATAAGCGTTAATAGGTAATAGTTTATCCAATAGTATGCAGGTGGTTGGATTCATGGATACAAGACGACGTTTCATAGATCTATGCCACTTTAAGAAGGTTGATAGACCGCCTCGCTGGGAAGCCACCATGGGATTTATGCCTCAGACTATCGAGCGGTGGAAAAGGGAAGGAATTCCTCAGGATATTCAAACGAGTAAGGATCTGGAGCGATACTTTGGGATGGAACCTAGAGAATTTCTACCGGTAAATAGTGGCTTTACGAGACCTCCCTTCGACCCACCTTTTGAAAGATTGATATTATGGGAAGATGAGCGAACTGTAATCTTTAGAGCTGAAGATGGTATAGTGTGTAAGATGTTTAAGAAGCCCGGGAAAACCTCCACGCCGGGAGTAATGTGGCTTGAAAACCCCGTGAAGAGCCGCGAAGACTGGGAGAAAATAAAGTGGCGACTTGATCCCGAGAACAGGAGTTGGCCCAGCTGGGACGAGCTCAGGAGAAAGTACAATAAATTTCCCTACCCCCTGGCACTCACAATCTGCGGAGCCTTTGGTATGCCACGCTGTCTCTTTGGAGATCGTAGGCTATTAACCATGTACTACAGGGATCCCAAATTGGTCCACGAGATCTTGGAACAATGGTTAGTTCTTTATAAGAAAATCTGTAGCGAGGTCGTACGGAACGTAAGGGTGGACTACGTTCTCATCTGGGAGGATATGGCTTGGAAGAAGGGGCCCATGATCTCTCCCAAATTGTTCAAGGAGTTCATAAGCCCCTACTATGAAGAGCTGATAAAGCACATACGGCGATTAGGCGTTGATATAATAATGGTCGACTCAGATGGCAATCTAGAAGCGGTACTTGACCTCTTTATAGAAGCTGGTGTAAACGCTATGATGCCATTTGAAATAGCTGCTGGAATGGATCCCTTAAAAATCAGGAAAGAGTACGGTAAAAGCCTTGTAATAATGGGTGGGATCGATAAAAGAGTTCTTGTTGGAACTAAAAAGGAAATCGAGAAGGAGGTAATGTCGAAGGTTCCTAAGCTTATCGAGGAGGGCGGATACATACCCTGTGTCGATCACAACGTGCCACCCGACGTGAGTTTAGAGAACATGAAGTACTACATCAGCCTTGTTAGAAAGGTGGTGGAGCAACAGCTATAAGCGAAAATCTGGAAACCGGCAATTAATCCAAATATCGTTTTAGAACCTCTCTGAGTTTCTGTAGGGCAAGTGGATGAGCTACTGGAGGCTTAAAGCCCTCACGAACTACTTTACTATAAGTTCCATAGTCCAAGACTAATACGAGTTTTTGCGTTAAACCTAACTCCTCAAACGCCAACTTAATGGCTTCTATGGAGTCGGAGTCCGGCCTAAAGTACGCGAAGTAAAGCTTGTAGCTAGAATCATGTGCCTGAACGTATTTCTTCAC
>QMSC01000217.1 GCA_003649515.1 Thermoprotei archaeon
TCATTTCGTCATGTAGCTCTTTAGCTTATCAGCGAACAGCCTATACCTCGAAACTATTATGTCGTACACCTCTTTGGGGATTTCACCTTTACGTACCATTTCTTTGACTAGCCTTAGCTGTTTGAAGTACTCTGTAAGCTCTGGTATCAAATCCCTCTCATCAGCGAGGAGCTTAGCTAACGATGGATACTCTACTATTTTAGTGAAGCGTCCGATGATGGATCTCGAAAGCTTTGTTAACTTGCTGATTGTAATTAGTACATCATACCCATCAACTTTAAGCGCATCAATTAAGGCTAGTCCTTCATCAGTCGGGACTAATAAGCTTCCACTCTCAGTATTCACTTCAGCAAAAAGCTTGTGTTCTATTAGCCAAGAGACGTTTTCCTTAGTTGGAATGAACCTCTTCAACAAGCCAGTCCCTTCCTCTAATATCAAGTTAGAGACTAACGATTGATTTGCGTCGTACTCTTGACATAGCTTTATTAACGACACATCTTTAGTCTTAGCTTCAACTACTCGAACTCTTTTCCAACCGCCACCATACGACACTACGCACTCTTTATTCGGTAATGAGAGTATCAACATCCTAGTTCTATTCGGGTCAACTAATTTATTAGCTACATATTCAGCTCCTGTTGTAAGCCTAAAAGTGAAGTAGATGTCTACGTTATCGTGAATGCACTTCGGGACATCGACTGGGCTCTGTGTAATTCCTATTATCCTTAACCCAAAGCGCCGTCCTTCTCTCATCACCCTCTCAAATACACCTCTCCAATTTCTTTCAACTGGAGTTATACGATGAACTTCGTCTATTATTACGTAAAGTCTACCGTACCTCCAAGCCTTTAATAAATAGTGTAAGAGAGTTAAGGCAAGAGTAGCTCTAGCTACGTCGTCTAAGTGAGACATGTCTACTGAAACCTGCCTATACCTCTTTAACAGAGTTACTATTGAGCGACCTCCCTTTTTGAATGCTATGTTGTTTATGTACATCAACCTTCTCTTTAGAGCTAGACATGCACTTCTAACATCTTCCCTCTCGCTACCGTACATTGCATCTATCATAGACAACATCTCTTCAACTGAGTTCGAGCCCGAGACAGCTCTACTAAGAACTTCTAATTGAATTGGGGACATCCTGTAGTCATAGCCGAATGTAGCGATTATTACATCACTTAAAATGTTCACTATGTCCTCCTCTCTCAACAGCTTGAATAAGTCAACTGTCAAATGTACACCAGCTAGCATTTTGTCAAATCCAAAGTCAACTACTTCATCACCTAATGGTAAGTATAAGACGTAGTGACCCTCATTAGCTAGCTGTTTGCCAATTACGTAAGCTAGAGTAGTCTTCCCAGTGCCAGTTGCTCCTAAAATTAACGAATGAACAACTCTATTGAAGTCAATCCTTAATTCCTTGCCCTTTCCGTCGAGTCCAATTAAAACCCCATATTCAGATGTGGGCAGTTGTGGTCTGACCAACCTTATTAAAGCAGATGAAGTAGCGTTAACTCTCTCGACCTGTCTATAATTACTCGGTAGCTTGTATATCTGTACTCCATCACCAACTTTAACTATCCTGTATAGCTCTGCCTTAACTACCTCCATTACTCTAGGGGAGTAGAGTAGAGGGTACTTAAACACCTTAAGCGTGGGCTTTCCCTCAACAACTAAGACGTAATCGTTGTCAGGCAAATCTCTGTTCAACTGATCGACTAAATATTGCCTAGCCCCCATGACCTTCAGCGATGGTAGTTTACACGGAGTAGCAGATAGAGCTTCAATTAGCTCTCTGAAAACCCCCTCTCTGTAACAGCTCTTTATTAAAACTAAGTACGCCTCATTATCTAACAACATCATTATGACTTTATCAAATGCTTCTAAGAACGGAGTAACGTTAAAGCTCTCACCCCTATCTAACTCAAAGCAAACCATATAGTATTTCTTGAAGCCCCTCCAGTAGCTATAAAAGTCATCGTGTTCTTTAAATCCGTAGTGTATCCTTGAGAAAATTACAATAGCTATAGTTGCTATGAGGGCTATAATTAATACTTGAGCTATTAGTCTCGCTGATGTCACTAATGAAGGAAAGGGCATTTCCCTCTTAATGAATATGGTGTACATTAACAAGGGTACGAAGTAGGAAAACGCGAAAATTAAAGATACGATGAGGATCGCTAACAGCGCGTACTTCATCCTCCACCTGGACTTGGAGCTGTTCCACCGAAGATGGTGAGTAGATCTGAGATCTTCGAGAACGGATAGGTGAGGATCGTGGCTATCCCTCTGCACGTGTTAGCGACGCCAATTGCGATATCATGCTCTGCTCCAGTTAATGAGTTTGCATATGCGTCGCTTATCTCGCCCATTATAAGGAACGCTAGCGGAATCAGAGCCATGATGATAGGCCACTTGAACGTACTAAGCAATTCAAAGATCGCCATTCCTCTGAACATCCCTGAAAACCTCATCTCCCCTACGCTCTTAAAAGCAATGATTGCAGTGTATACGACTAACAGCCAAAAAATTATAGAGATCCCCGCTATAACTCCCTCTGCGTATGGTCCGACCACAGACTTGAAAGCGTCTATTAACGGTTGGCAGAGTACAAGTCGAGCTGACTTTAACAGTAACATCAGAGCTATTGTGAACAATAATTTAATCCTCCTCATATGTGAATAATATGCACAATCGCTTTAAATACTTTTTGATGGTGTGAGAAAGTTTAGCTCTCTAGTGCAAGTCGGTTTATAGTGAACCTGACTCTCTTCGCCCTAGGGTCAGTCTGGTACTTTAATATTCCTACCCCTCTGGTTCCGTAGAGCAGGAAGTTCATGTCTTCCTTACTTAAA
>QMSC01000218.1 GCA_003649515.1 Thermoprotei archaeon
GTCTTAAAGCCTATATTAGAAAGGTTAAAGCCTCAGCCTCTATTTAAAAGGACTTAATATTCTCCAAGAGAAGAATGCAGTGCAGGACGCTTGATGGGGGGAAGCTTGCCTCTCTAAGAATAGCTCGGACAGGTGCATCACTATGCTGAATAGCGTGTAGAAGATGAAGCTGGGAGGGGGCTGGGGCCATCACTCCTCTATACTGGGTTACATGATGTCGTACGGCGGAGACATATTAGAGAATCGATATAGAAGAATCCTGAAGTAATATCCTCGATTGCCCCATGATATTGTCATTTTAATGTTTTTCGCTTGTGTGGAGCCTTGCAATTACTTCAAAAGCTCCTTTCGCTGGTTCTTAGAATACTTTATCAACTCGCATACTCAGCTCTGTTTCAAATTCATAGTCCTTTCCTAGAACGACATTATCGCTAACGGCAAGTAGAACTAGTGATGGTATACCGGCAAGGTAGCTTAAAGTGTAGATGACTTAGGTCTCCCCATTCACACATAGCGCTCTATGCCTCCTCCACGCCTCAACTCGCTCCGGTGTCTCAGCGAGCATCGCAGAAGTAGTTACCGTTACCCCTAGCCTCTCAATACGGGGCTTGACTTCCTCCATAGCCATAGCTATGAGCCTTGAATCACCTACGGCGGGAAAGCATGGATCAACATAGTGCGCCGAAGTATCCTCCCTGTACAGTTGCCATTGGGATAACAGCGTCTCCTATTTCTATGTTCTCTTGGAGAGCGCCGCACCACCCCACTTCTACTAGAACCTTAGCACGCTTCATATAGGCTAGTGCTACAGCTCATTCAGCGTAAGAGAGACCGTCACCCATAGCTATAACAGAGACCTCTACGCCACGAAAATGTCCAGTATACGTCTTTATAGTCCTCGCATAACCAGATATAACCAGATACGTCGCGGGGAACCTCGAGTAACTGGGGGGAGAACCTCGAACCCTCCATCAAGGCCAACGACGATATAGTCGCTTAGCAAGCCTAAATCGCCATTATGAACCATTAGCTTCCTAACGGAGTCTAGGAGATATCTTGGACAACGGAACAAGCTACCACTCTTTATTCTAAATTGAGCGCCTAATTAATTGTGTGCTCCTATAACCTCTTATGCGATGTTATAAATGTTGGACATACAACCATTATTTGTTCATGAAAGTAACGAGCGATTATAAGCTGTAAAGAAGTATCCCAGTAAGCCCTTCTACTTCAGGAAGATAGATCTATGTGTTGCTCCAGGATATTTACTCTAGGCTGATCCCGGATGAAGGTTTCTTACAAGCATACATGCCTACTACCCATAGACCGACGTCTAAGCGGAAAGCTCGACAATTCTCTATGTGACTGGCCCTCTTTTTAAACACGCCTTCTTCAGAACTGACAATCCGCAGGCTTTAAATCGGAGCCTTAAGAGGTTAAGGGAGCTAAATGAAGGGGCTAAAGGAATTGAGTTTTAGGATTAAGTTCTGGACCTACGATCTAAGCAGGCTTAACGTGTGGGAGGAGTACGGTGTGGGCTTATCGAAGGCAATTATAGGCGAATATAACAGTGAGCCTAAATACATAGTCCTAGACCCTCCTCTAAGCGAGAGTGAACTGGCATATTTATCCGAAGTTGCGAGAAGGCTTGTCTTCATAATGCCTAGAGATGCCTTGGAGAGTAGGGATAAGTTCTATGAGGTGTTAAAAAGAGCTGGAATTAGGGACGAGAAGCTGCTCTACTACCTCGATAGGGAGATTAGGGGCTTTTCGAGTTTAGACCCCCTAATGCGCGACCCGAACCTAGAGA
Organism: Thermoprotei archaeon; assembly: GCA_003649515.1. Lineage (GTDB taxonomy): Archaea > Thermoproteota > Thermoprotei > Thermofilales > B20-G17 > B14-G17. The sequence goes on from QMSC01000218.1 coordinate 1,811, forward strand.
ACGTTGAATGTAATCTCGCTGGGACTCCCATCCTAGTAGTTCACAAGACCTACGGTAGGATGGAGACTAACCTAGTTTACAGTAAGGAAGAACTCGATGAATTAGTGGTGAGGCTGGCACACATGGCTGGCAGGAGCGTCTCTACGTTCAAGCCTAAGATAGACTCAGCAATCCTGCCGGGAGGTCACAGGCTTGCGCTAACTTATCGCTCAGAGATTTCGCCGACCTCAAGCTTCACTATTAGGAAGTTCCCTGAAAAGCCTTGGACTATAACCAAGATGCTTGTAAACAAGATGCTCACTCCAGAGGCTACTGCCTGGCTTTGGCTCCTAGTGGAGAATAGGCTTGCGATAGTAGTGTTCGGTGCAATGGGCTCAGGAAAAACTTCCCTTATAAACGCACTAATGAACTTAATTCCCCCCGATGCCATGGTTGGTACTGTTGAGGACGTGGCCGAGTTCAAGATCGCACATAGGTACTGGGTTAGGTTGGTGGCAAGGGAGTCTGAGACCATTGGAGGAGCGGGGAGGATAACTCTAGCACAGCTCCTAGCGCATGCCCTTAGGAGAAATCTAGATTACGTTGTAGTGAATGAGGTCAGGTTCGATGAGGCTAGAATATGGGCGCAAGCGATAGCCCTCGGACACGGAGGAGTAACAAGTGTTCACGCAGAATCCCCTAAACTCGTCTTCGCTAGGCTAAAGGACTTAGGCGTGACCCCGAGCCTCCTTTCGGCACTCCACTGCATGGTGTGGACCTGGCTGTTCAAGGCCTGGCGTGATGGCAGACAAGTCAGGTTCAGAAGGGTTAGGGCAATATACGACATTGAGGTGAGGGAAGGTGAGGCTACCTTAAAGCCCCTCTTCACGTACAACTCTGAAGAAGATTCGCTTGAGCATGGGATTGAGGATATTCTGGACTGTAACAGCGCTAGGGTAATCCTAGAGACCAATGGATGGGATGAAGAAAACCTACTTGCAGAGTGGGAAAGGAGGGTGAACTTCCTTAGGAAGCTCGCTGATTTAGCGGGCAGGAACCCTA
>QMSC01000219.1 GCA_003649515.1 Thermoprotei archaeon
AAATTAGGGGTTGAGAGTTACGTAATTTTTACCGGTAAACGGGCTGATATACCTCAAATACTAAGGACATCGAATATATTTGTATCACTCGATATCACAGGTAACCCAGGTAATACAATTTTGGCTGAAACATTTGCTTCAGAGGTACCCGCTATTGTAACAGAGATTCCTCGTGGTTCATCTTGGTATAAACAAGCTCCATTAAAACATCTCCGAGAGGCATATCTGATTCCTGTCAAAAATAAGGAAGCTTTGGTTAAAGCCGTGATTTATCTTCATGATCATCCGGAAATAATGGAAACCCTAGTTAAATATGGAAAAATGTGGCTCTTAAAGCATAATAGGGTTTCAAAGGCCGCTATACCATACTTAATAGACCTTTATTTTTCCTTAATCCGGTCGAAAAGCAAGATATAAGAGTTGTACAGTGTCTCATACTACATAACCTAAACTACGTAACCTTCGCATTACTTCTTTATCCATTTCCAACTTTTTATATGTAAATTTTTCATGTTTGATAAAATGTGATGTAAATTCTCTTAACATTTTTTGCAACTCCTTTGCTTTATCTAACTTACGTTCGTAAAGGTTATGACTTTCACTGGGATCTATTTCCAAGTCGTACAATTCGTGTGACCCATCAGAACTTTCAATATACTTAAAACGTCCCATTTTTATAGATTTAAGATCCCTATCAAATTTTGAGAAATCGAAATTTGGTGCCATCTTCGATAGTCTTTTAAGCGTTTCTTTCGGGCTTAACCACTCTGCAAATACTGGTAGATTGAGATCTTCCCCTTTCACTAACTCATGAATGCTAACTCTTCCAGCTTTATACAATTTAGTTTTTATATCCACTAATTCCAATATTATGTAGAAAAGATCGGATAGCTGAATATTTTGCGAAATTTTCCTATAATCCGCAAGTGGCTTGTATCTAATAATAAGCGGGATTCGCAATAGGGTTTCATATAAGCAATATTCGTGGTGTAATAATCCATGATCTCCAAGGTTTGTACCATGGTCAGAGGTGATAATGAAAATAGTGTTGTCTAACAGCTTCTGTTGCCGTAAACACTCGTAAATTTTACTTATTTGATAATCTACATAATATAGCGATACATCATAGATCCATTTGAAGTTCTCCCAGTCTTTTTCGCTAAATTTAATCTTACCAGTGTAGAAGTTTACTCTACCATTGAGATAGGCGCGCATAAATTTAATCATTCTCCAATGACTGTATCTACTACCCGGGAAACGTTGTAGGAACTCCTTTGGGGGGTGACAAACTTGATGTACATCAATATAGTTAACAAACATAAAAAAGGGTGCATCTTTTGTCCTATTTTTTATCCAGTTAATAATGAGATCCGTAGTCTCTGCAGCTCCCCTATCGGTCATGTGTAAGAGCCTTTTCAGGCCTACTCTTAACATATCTAGTTGTGATCTATGCCTATAACGTCGCCATACCTCGTCGAAATGATCAAAACCTCTTTCTAAGCCCGTCATTCTTCCCACATACATGTTATTGCTGAAGCCGATGGTAATATAACCATTTGCACGCAGTATTTCCGCTAACGTAGGTATACTCTCGCTGAGGTATAGATTATTATTTTGGGCTCTATGCTCCGAGGGATATAAACCAGTAAATAATGAAGCGTGAGCAGGAACTGTCCATGCAGCCGTTGAGTAGGCGTTTTCAAAAAATATAGATTCTTTTGTTAAGTCATCGATAAATGGAGAGGTGTGTTTATCATATCCATAACAAGAAAAATGATCCCGACGTGCTGCGTCTATTATGATTAGCATTATGTTCGGGGCTTTCATCATTTTATTATTATATAATCATCCCAAATGTTTGTAAAGTAAAGCCCCCTTTTCCAGTAACCTTTGGGGCAATGACCGTAGACATCGTGTGATCATTCTGAGTTTGATAGATTGCCTACCCACAGTTTCAATTCCCTTTACTTTGGGCCAGTAATAGTAGTGTAATTCTCTTTGCGTTGCCCCCCAATGTATTTTATAACGAGCCAAATTAGTATCTGCTTTAAAAACTCTACCCAAATCGAACAGTTCAAAACCTCCTTTTTGGGCCCATTTAATGGCTTCCCACATGAGTAGTTGATTAGGTCGGTACCTCAAATACTTTGGATTAGAAGCTCCGTACATGTAATAAATCTTTTTCTGAAATACAAAAAAGATTGCAGCGGCTATGGGGTTTCCATGATAGTAAGCTAGGAATAGTTTAACCAAACCGTGTGGTTCCAGATAATGTTGTATTAAGTTGAAAAAAGCCAAAGGTTGAGGAGGCGTACCGTGTTTCTTGGCGGTTAAGATATTTAAATAATGGAACGACGTGATCCCATTCCTCAAGGAAGACAATCTTATCTGTATCTTCTCCCTGATCGCTTTTTTAATCGCACGTTGCACACAACTCTTATGAAAATGTTCCCAAATTTCGTGCTCTTCCCTTTTTAAATCCAGTACATAGGTGTTGTAGCTATTATTTTCTACCAGCCCAGCTTCCAATAGAGTGGGTTCGTGGTTTCGTAATTTTATCTCCAAATAATCGCACTTTTTCTTTCGACTGAGATCTATGGCAGCATGGATGAGCTTGAACATAACTTCCTTAGAATCTGCAAGAGGGCCGCATACATAGGAAAAGGGTAAAGAGACTAACCTTGTTCCTGTTAGCCGACTCCTTACATACATAAGGGGTAACACACCTGTTAGCTTCCCTGAACTGTCAGTTGCAACAATATAATAGGGCGTATATCCAAAAGATTTTTGAAGAATTTCCTTCCATACGGAGAGGTGAAATATTTCACTATCTTTGTGTGAAAG
>QMSC01000220.1 GCA_003649515.1 Thermoprotei archaeon
ATACTATTCCGAGATGAGCATGAAAGAGTGGAGAAGGCTTGTTAAAGACCCTTACCACAGACTAGAATTCGATACGACAATGCACTTCCTAAGGAAATATCTCCCGAAAAGGGGTTTAATTCTAGATGCTGGCGGCGGTCCGGGTAGGTATGCCATTGAACTAGCTAAATTAGGATATGAAATTGTTCTGTTAGACCTGACGCCGAAGCTCTTGGAAATAGCAAGAAAGCAGATAAGGAGAGCGAAAGTTCAAGATAGAGTAAAGGGAGTTTTAGAAGGCTCAATTGAAGACCTATCTGCGTTCCAAGACAGTGCCTTCGACGCCGTATTATGCTTAGGAGGAGCCCTGTCTCACATCGTGGACAGAAAGCGCAGAGAAAAAGCGATTAGTGAATTAATCAGAGTTGCGAAGAGAAAGGCGCCAATATTTATCTCAGTAATCGGAAGACTTGCGGTCTTAATAAGGGGATTAGTCGACTTTCCAGATGCTTTAGAGGATCGAGAAATATTCCGGAGGATTAGGGATACGGGCGACTACTATGGAGAACGGGGCTTTGCCCCCTGTCACTTCTTCCTGCCAGAAGAGCTCGAGGCCTCACTCAGGAGGAGAGGCGTGCGTATTCTAGAAACAGTTGGCCTAGAGGGTCTAGCATCCACGCATAGGAAAAAGACAAATAGACTTTACAGGAAACGTCCCAAAGCCTGGAAAATATGGTGGGAAACCCATTTAAAAACCTGCACCCACCCAGGTGTTGCCAGCATTAGTGAACATTTCCTAATAATCTGTAGAAAAATCTAGCGGTCAAGACCTAAATCAACTTTTACCAAAATAACGTCAGAAAGCCCCCTGCTTTAGTGGGAGGATGGTGTTGAAGGATTTAAATAATCGACGGCTTACTGTAGATTTTGATGGGTATCGACGAACATAGAGATGTAGTCGGAGTATCCGTAGTGAAGGTATGTCCATCAGGCCGGCAACACACCCCTATCTCTAAGGTGGAACAAATGCAGGTGGGAGCCTAAAAGGGCAATGAAACCCTAGAAGCAAGAATCTCCTCGCTAAAGCGAGGAGAGAGTCAACGTCGCAAAAGTAATCAACTGTTGTGAGTTAAACCTATAAAGCTTCAGCAGGGAAGAGATTTGATGAGGAAGATGGCTTCAAGGGAGATTTCTGAAAATTCAAGAGCGCGCATAGGCTTCTTTAAGGGCAATTTAATAATTCGTGACGGTGCGGTCATAGAAGCTGAGGAAGGCTATGAGATGATAACTATCGACGGGAGGATCAGATGCCACGGCGATGTCACCTTTTCTTCTTCGCTCAAGACTCGACTCCTTAGAGGAAGGGATGGCGATTTAATCGTGGAGGGTAACCTAGAAGTGGATGGCTACATAAGCATTAAAGATGGATCCCTAATAGTCCTCGGCAACATTAAGGCAAGATTCATTGACGTTGATAAAGCTCTGAGAGTGGAGGGTAATTTTGAGGCTCGGGAAGTTTCTGTGGGTGGACGAGTTATTGTAAACGGCTCTATAGTATGCGGAGAGATCAGCATTGGCGGAGCTCTACGTTGCAAGGAAAAGCTCAGCGCAGAGACAGTATCCGTAGGGGGAACCCTCGAATGCAAGGAAATAGAGGTCGATGAAATTAGCGTTGGAGGTACAGTCACCGTAGGGAGGGGTTTAGTGAGGGAAGAGGTTAGTGTAGGGGGCTCTCTTGACGTAGAGGGAGATTTCAAGGCTAGGAGGGTAGATGTGGGAGGCACTGTGAAAATAAGAGGAGATTCGGAGATAGGGGACTTGGACGTGGGAGGCGTAGTGGATATTGCAGGCTTCCTCTCCTCAAAGAGGATCGATGTAGGAGGAACGCTTAGAATTCAAGGGAACTTGGAGGCCGCGACGATAGACGTAGGGGGCACGATAGAGGTGGGAGGAGACCTCAAAATATCATCAGTGCTTAACGTCGGTGGTATGTGCGCAGTGGAAGGGATCATTAGTGGAGGGATCGTAAACGTTGGAGGTTCCCTCAAAGCTCGAAGAATAGAGGTTAAAAGCATCAGTGTTGGAGGACCTCTCGAGACAAAGGAGGGATTATGGACTACATACGTTGAATTGGGCGAGAAGTGTAGAGTTAAAGGCATTATTGTGGCTGATGAAGTATATCTGGGAGAGCGCGCAAAAATAGAGGACATTTATGCTGAATTTTTAGAAGCCGAAGAGCGCTGCTTATTCCGTAATATCTATGCTGATAGCGTAAGCCTGGGAGACCTCTGCCAGGTCTCAGGTGAGGTACTTTACACTGAAAGCTTAAGTGTAGGGAGAGATGTAATCTTTGGAAAGGAGCCTCGGAAAGTCGGTAAGATTCCGAGACCTGAAAAATCCTCCTAGCTTCCTGTAGAGTATTTATAGTCCTTCAATACTAGATACTTGATTAACTATGTCGGTCATAGGTAAGCGTATTAGGTTGGGGAGAGTCTTCAGAAAGGGCACAGGTAGAGTAGTTATAGTGGCCTTAGATCACGGAAGAAGGCACGGACCTATACCGGGCATAGAGAACTTGAGAGTTACAGTCTCGAAGATCGTTGAAGCGGACATTGACGCAGTTATGGTAACACCGGGCATGCTTAGACACGTCTATGAGGAGGTTATCGGAAGAGTTGGCGTAGTAGCTAGGATAGATGGTACGGGAACTACAAAGGGACCTGATCATACGGACGATAGGCTGATATCGAGTGTGGACACAGCAGTTAAAATGGGCGCGGACGCCGTATCAATAATGGTCTACATAGGGTGTGAGAGAGAAGCGGACCAG
>QMSC01000221.1 GCA_003649515.1 Thermoprotei archaeon
AGGAAGGCTACAAGTGGGTGAAAGGATGCCTAAGCTATTAATCCTCGGACCTTCGTATAGGCGTAATCCAAGTCCTGAACCGCTACCCGCTATAGAACGCTATGATGGGTTGTTCTATAGGATAGTGAGAAAGTATATAGATAAACTAAAGGAGAAGGATGTAGACGTATTCATAATCACGGAAGATCTAGATGTCGTAACTCCTGAGACAAAACTACCTTACAAGCCACCAGTGGGAGAGAGCTGGAAGACTCTTCCGCCAATAGAGAAAGATCCTGAGAAGATCAAATTGTTAAGGATTCAGATACTGAAGCTTATTGAGAGAAGAAGGTACGAGGAGATATTCATAGTATTAAACAAGTATTATCAAGAGCTACTACCAGACCTAACAGTCTACACAAAGAAAATAATAGTCAGCTTCAAGGGAATAGGGCCGAAAGCCCAAGCATTAAAACAATGGCTTTCTGGGTGAAAAGATGAGAAGTGAACGTTATAAAGCTAAGTTCATTGAGAAGACGCTTCCACTTAAGGAGACTAATAGGGACGGCGAACTAGAAGCTGGTTTTAAAGTATTCAAAGCTTACTTCGATCCTAAGTTACGTAATATTCACACTTGGTTTGCCCGCAGACCCGCAGGAGTGGCACGAGTTCTAAATTTAGCAAGTGTCCTAGGTACAAGTGTCAGTCTAACGACATTCAATAACATTGTGGGCTTCACTAGTACTGAAGAAGCTAGAAAAAGGAAAATGCCACCGCTTCTATTTTACACAACTCCTAAAAGGGAGGGAATAAGCAAGGTTCTTAGAGAGACTCAAACTCGTGACTCTCGGAATATAGTAGTCGTTGACCCTATGGCTGGTGGTGGTAGTATTCCTCTTGAGTCTTTAAGGCTTGGCTTTAGGACCATCGCCATTGAGTACAACCCTGTTGCTTATCTCATCCTGAAGGCTACCATGGAGTTCCCAGCTAAGTATGCTAGTGCCGGATTATTTAAAGAGACACTTAAGGTTGCTAAAGAGTTCATTGCTAAGGCTAAGGAAGAAATCAGTAAATACTACGGTGAGGATGCTGTGAATTACATCTTTGCACGTGGTGTAAGATGTCCATTTTGTAGAGGCTTGATACCCGTGCAAGGTGTCGCTCCAGAGATAACGAAGGCTTCAAGGTTTAAGAATAGATATTTGCAGGTAGAGTTCAATAAAGAGAAGAAGGTCTTTTATGTAAAGACAACTGATACCAAGCCCGTCAAACCCTTCGAAAAGAGAAGTGACAATATTAAGTGTCCTTATTGTGATAAGTGGTTCCAGCTTAGGGGCAAGGCTAAGGCTGGACAGACAGCCTTTGACAGGTGGTTTCAAGAGCATGCTAAGTTAATGAGGAATGTGGTAGAGGAACTAGAACAGGTTACTCCAGAGATGGAGGACAGGCTCCTTGAGCTACATATTCCACTAGTGAAACAGGTAGGAAGCACTTTTGTGGCCGCGTGGAACAATGAGAATGAAAAGAAGAGGTTTCTTCAAGCATTTAGAGACCTAAGTAACGAGATATTAGAGCTACAAGACTATATACCAATAGACGAGATACCAGTTGAGAATAAATGGGCGAGCACAGCTAGGAATAAAGGCCTTACACACTGGTACATGCTCTTCAACCCGAGGCAACTTCTAACGGTAGCAAAGCTATCAAAGCTGGTAGCCGAGATAGCTGAACAACTAGCTTCTAAGAGTGGCGAGTTTGGCGCAGCGGTAGCACTTTACCTAGCTTTTGCAGTAGATAAAATCCTCGACTATAACACGATAGCAACTAGCTGGCACATAGGAAGAGCAGTAATAAGGAATACTCTGACCAGTTTAGGATTAAGCTTTAGACAGGAGTATTGTGAAATGATTGTTACGCTTCCCGAGCGGAGTCTCGAGTGGGCTCTTGAGCCACGCATCGCAGAAAGTGACAAACTTACGAAGACTGCAGGGGGCATACTCCCTCTGTTGAAGTTCCTGTGTGATGAGTTTAGGAATGTCAACCTCGACGATAGGATTACAGTTTGCCTTGGTGATGCTACTAGACTCTCAGAAATTCTTGGCATGAGCACAGTCGATGTCGTTAACGTTGATCCTCCATATTTTGAGCAGGTCATCTATAGTGATAGGAGTGAGTTCTTCTGGGTGATCCTCAGGAGGAGTTTAGCGCCAGTATTAGAATTGCTGTTCAAGCCAGGACACAGGTTAGCAGGGTGGAGCTGGACTAGTTCTAAGGTGCCTCGCGAGAGAGAAGTTGTTACATATGATAAGAGGGATTCGAGTGGTAGGTTCAAGAGGTTCTTTAAGGAATTTGTTAGGGAAACCTATAAAGTGCTTAAGGATGACGGGGTTCTAGTACTATGGTTCACACATCCGACGGATATTGCTTGGAAGACTATTGGTGAGTCTCTGTACGATACTGGTTATGTCGTTTCCAAGGTATGGCCTGTAAAGACGGAAATGAAAACTAGATTTAAGAAGCAAATACATGGTATCGCACAGGAGACTAGTCTAATCATCGTTGCCAGAAAATATAATAGGAAGAGACTGGTTGAGGTAGGAGCTGATGTGAGGAGGAGTCTCCTCAATCACCCTAGGTTTATTGAGATCGCTAAAGAGGTTGTAGAGGAGGCTAGGAAAGTCTCTAGGGAGGCTGGCGTCAGCCCAGCTGATATGATGGCATTGATGTTGGGTAGTGCATTATCAGTGGCGACTAGATTCGAGATTCCGGGACTCGTCAGGTTTGATAAATTATTTGACGCCGCTGCCACGAAGGTAGATGAGCTATTC
>QMSC01000222.1 GCA_003649515.1 Thermoprotei archaeon
CCCTGCATTGAAGGCATCGAAGAAGGTCACGCCATCGCTTAAGAGAAAGTGGAGCATACCCACACAGCCTTTAGGCAATAAGTGGTATGTACCGCTACCCTTCAGGACGAGCACTTTAAGGGAGTGTATGGGCGTTATGAAGTATTTAGCTGAGTATTTTGAGAAAACTTACTCTCGAGACTTTCGAGCTATTGAAGGACCCTCCCTAAAGGTTATGGAAGACGATACTGTAGTCTTGAGCCTCGTAATCCTGCTAGCTCCCTACGATGCAGCCATATCGGAGGTAGTGGAGATAGTGGCCAAACGCTCAGAGAATGGAAGAATAGTGTTTGGAATACACTCCGAGCTCAGGACAGGTAAGAGATACTTGTGGATATCCTCGCATAGGAAGTTCGTGGATCACGTGAGGAAACAACTGCTGTTATGGCGCGGCCTAAGTCCAAGGGAGAAGGAGAGATATCTCTCAGAAGCGCCTTAAAACGCGATAAAGAATTCAAATTGACTTAGATCAGCGAACGCGTTGGGAAAGGTTTTTATGTAGTATTATGTTTGAGAAGTGGTGAAAACTTTGGGTGAGAAAGTAGCCGTTGAGATTTCAAAGGAGATCTACGATAAGGTTAAGAAGTTCATCGAGGACAGCGGCGAGTTTAAGAGCGTCGAGGAGTTCGTAGAGTTCGTTCTAAGGGAAGTCCTAGAAGAGGAGGGTGCAGAAGAGGCGGTTTATAGTAAGGAGGAAGAGGAGGAGATCAAGAAGAGGCTTAGGGCCCTAGGCTACCTATAGGGATTAGAGCATAGGTAAGCGTTTTTAATCGCATAACGATTTCCAGTGGAGATCAATCACACCTCCTCATATTTATCTAAGAATTTCCGATACCAATTCTCGTATTCCTCAGGAGTTACAATGTGTATCTCGAATGGGGTAACCTCACCGATCTCCTTCGCGATCTCTACCCTCAACTTCAGCCTAGCGTCCACGTTTTCAGCCAGCCTCGTTATCACAAGGACATCTATATCGCTGTCAGGCCTCATGTGACCTTTAACTATACTTCCGAAAAGCAGCACTCTCGCCTGAGCATCGTATTTCTTCGCAACCGCTTTTATCCTCCTCGCATAAGTCTGAGGGTTTCTATAATACTTTCTCCAGCTCCTCAAAATCTCAAATTCTAGATCTATGAGCGTTTCTCCAGGCATTCTAGCACCTCCAAAGCCTTAAGTGCGAACCCAAAGCACGTCCTGCTATTTCCCTATCGTACTCCCGTGGCAAATATCTTGAGGCAATGTAGGCTTCTTCAAGCAAGTATAGGATTTCCAAATTCTCCTTATAAAATTCTTTAAGTTCCCTTCCTCCATAAACCCTCATTACATGCCTTATGTGACGCATTATAGAATGCGTTTTCGGATAGTCCCCTACTTTTTTGTACAACAAATGCTTTAAGTAGAGCTACAAGGCTTGCTCGACATGAAATAGCACTAAGTCATAGTGCTCTCTATTAAAATCATGTTGTGCGCTTTCCAGAAAGGCTTTCGCTCTTTTCTTTAAGAAATTTTCATAGTAATCGCTTATCAATTCCTCCTCCACGTTAATTCACAATTAATTAACCCTTAACTTTAAATATTCTTACCTATAAAGGAGAGAGGGGTTCCAGTGAGGGTATTTGTACTCGGCATCGATAGCGCTGAGCCGGATTTGGTCTTCCATAAGTGGAGCTCCAAGCTTCCCGTATTAGAGTCCCTCAGAAAGGAGGGAGCTTGGGGGAGGATATCCAGCACAGTTCCGCCCATAACCTGCCCTGCCTGGCCCTCAGCTCTCTCCGGTTACAACCCAGGACACTTCGGCCTATACGATCTTCGCTACAGGAAGCCTGGGACGTATACTGATTTCGGCATCGTGAACAGTAAGGTCGTAGGAGTCCCGAGGGTATGGGATATCCTAACTGCTAAAGGTCTTAAAAGCGGCGTCATCTTCGTTCCCACAACCTATCCTCCCTCTAGGATCAACGGCTTCATGGTATCCTCATTCCTCACCCCAACTGTAGAGAGCCCCTTCACGTACCCTCCTGCTATAAAGAAAATAGTCCTTGAAGCGGTTGGCGGGCCTCAGAACTACATTATCGACGTATACGATTATAGGAGGAAGGACCCTAGGGAGCTGTACGAGGAGCTTAGATTGAAGACCGAGCACGACTTTAAAGTGATTAGGAGACTTCTTCAGACGTACCCCGACTGGGACTTCTTCATGGCAGTCATAATGACAGTAGATAGGGCCCAACATACTCTGTGGAAGTTCTTTGATAAGGAGCATCCGAGGTACGTCGACGACCCCGAACTCAGAGATGGATTGCTAGACCTTCACGTACAGATAGATGAGGAGCTAGGTAGAACTCTTGAGCTAATTCCTGAAGATACGGCCGTTATAGTTCTATCAGACCACGGCGCGAAGAGAATGTTCTATAGGATAAACGTCAATGAAGTTCTGGCATCCGAGGGATTCCTGAAGTTAAAGGAGAAGCCTGAGTCCCCGCTGAGCCTAGCGCAGGCTGATAGAAAAGGGCTAATTGACTGGAATCGGACTCAGGCCTTCGCATTGGGAGCCTACATAGCTCAAGTCTTCATAAACTTGGAAGAAAGAGAGCCTAAAGGCTCCGTTAAGAGGACGGAATACGAAGAAGTTAGAGAGCAGGTCGCGGATGTATTGAAAGGCGTTCGAGGACCTAATGGCGAAAGGCTGAATAACAGGATCTTCCTGCGCGAGGACGTCTATAGGGGGGAGAAAGTGGACAGGATGCCTGACGTAACGGTGTACTTC
>QMSC01000223.1 GCA_003649515.1 Thermoprotei archaeon
CTCGTATCGCGTTACGAGAGAATTCTCTCCGGTCTCTGGGGTATAGGAGTCCTTGAATACATGCCCGCGCTCGCGGAGACCGTTCGCTCTAGAAGTAAGGAGAAAGTATTTTTCACACCCTTAATCCTAGAGGACTTTGAGCCATTCCAGGTCTACAACATCGATGTGAACACTTTCGTAGAGGGTAGGTACAGCTTCTCCACTTGGGAGTGGATCGACCTCCTCATAAAGAGCATAGGCTTAAACCCCTCGGTATATAGCCCTAGGCAGAAGCTACTACTATTGTACAGGCTTGTGCCGCTCGTAGAAAGTAACGTTAACCTAATGGAGCTAGGGCCAAGGGCCACAGGCAAGACGTACCTTTACAGGAACATCTCGTACTACACTAGGATCTATGCTGGGGGTACCATAAGCGCGGCAAGGCTCTTCTACGATATGAGGCTGAAGGTACTCGGCGATTTAGGTACTAGAGACGTCGTGGTATTCGATGAGATAGCCAGGGTGAGGTTCACTAACCCGGACGAGGTCGTGGCGAAGCTGAAGGACTACATGGTCGATGGGTTTTTCGAGCGAGGACAGCTTAAGAGGGCCCACAGCGACTGCTCGCTTGTGTTCATGGGCAACATTGAGCTTAGCGAAAGGGGAATCCTGGGTAGCACTATAGATTACTTGCCTAACTTCATGAGGGACACAGCCCTCATCGACAGGATACATGGCCTCCTCCCGGGATGGGAACTACCTAAGATAATGAGAAGCGATGTGCATTTGGCTAGCGGCTACGGGTTAGCCGTGGATTATCTCTCTGAGGTGCTTCACAGAATGAGAACGCGTAGCTTCGAGCCCCTAGTGAGTCAGAGCATAGAGCTGATAGGCGACTATACCATAAGAGACGAAAGGGCCGTGAAGAAGCTCTTATCAGGCATTCTGAAGCTTATCTTCCCTCACGGAGAATTCGATAAAAACGATCTAATAGATATTGTCAATTTAATACTAAGATTAAGGCAGAATGTCGTGGACATGCTCTCGGAAATGTCTCCTAGCGAGTTCCCTAGAAAGAGGCTTAACGCGAGGGTGGTAGGTTGAGGAGGTTGTATGCTCTGCTAGAGGAGATACGTGACAGCATAACCCCTCTCGTGCGAGGGTATGATTTAAACACGGTATATAGGGCGACGATGTACTCTACCGTCTACGCGGCCTTGGTCAGGAGCTATGGTAGTTACCATCTGCTTAAGCCCCTCGAAGATAAAACACCTAAATCGCTGGTCGCGTTGGCAAAAGGAAGACTTCACCACTTATTCCTCGAACTTCTAAGCCTGCTAGATAAGTTGCTTGGCTCAGGTAGGGCTGTGATAGTTGAAGGCGAGGCTAATCTCCAGGCCATCATAGATTGGCTGAAGCACGAGGTGGGGGAAGTAGACTATGTCTTGATATACGACTGCATGTCTCTAATAGAATTCTTAGTGATCTCAGCTTACTTACAATTCAAGGGAGTAAAATCGGTGTTCCTAAGCAGGATGTTCCTAAACCCTGTGGGACTCACTAAGTTCGTTACACAGCAACTTCATGAGACGTATCGCTACGAAACATTACGCGAGGTCGCACGCATCATAGCCGAGAACCTTGAGGGGATAGGATACTCCAAAAGCTCGTATCTCGATAGGAAGGTCCATGAATACGGCCATCTAGGTATTGACGAGTTCGTAAAGGTCATAGATATCGAGGGGATAGCTGAAGAGGTTCTGAAGCAAGCCATTAGGGGGAAGCTCTTAGTTGGGACCGACCATGGATACGATATCGTGAGGGCTGTGGAGGGTGACTATATCTACATCACTCACGGCTTTAGGCCAAGAGATACATATAAGTCTGCTCCTTTACTCCTCCTAAGCAGGTTTGCCCTGTTCATGGAAGCCTATGGGAGATGGTGAGCATGGCGTCTCCGGAGAGACACACATACTACATGTCATTGAAAAGAAGGAGGGATGGCTGGGAGATACTCTATAACATTGGGAGCGAGGGAAAGCTAATGACCGTCTTGAGATTAAATGGAAAGAAGGCAGATAAGATATTCGAAGGAGTAGTTAAGGCGCTAGCCAAACAGGGTGCCGTTGTACCTTCAAGAGTTTCCGACGATGAGAAGGTTTACGCTATACGGGAAGATTTAGGACCAGTGATAGGCGCCTACTTCATACTAGTTCGGAGGGCTAGGAACATTGAAAAGTGGGGTAGTTTCCTTGACGATCTACTAAATGAACAGTATATAGGCTTAGCGAAGGCTTTCTCAACATTCTTGGAACTTGCAATAGAACTCTCGAAGTCAGTCCAAGCAGGAACTTCTAAGAGAAAATATGCCTTGTCACCGATTGTCGTAGAAGCTCTGTCCACATCATTGAAACAATTTGTAAATAAAATGATCAAACTAAGCGAAGGCTATTAGAGTATACAAGTCCCCTTCATTTATCAATATACCTAGATTTCTTCTCAATAAAATATTAATGGTTTTATCTCGGTCAGATTATTAAGTCATGGAGAAAACAACATTGTAGCCTACGACGTTATGAGTTACCAAGCAGTGGAGGAAGTGAAAGTTGCTCGAGTTGTGCTTAACGATATTATCTATATTTTTCCTGGGTAAGGCGTTTGTACGCAGATAGCTCCTTCGGTTTTCAGACTTTCAGTTTTCTCTCTTGGAAACTGTAATTTATGGGTAAAGTTAGGTCTTAGCTGACGCCTATTTTTATAGACAGAGACGGCTCTTTAAGAATAAGCAGAGGTGGTTTGCTCCATTCAGGAGAGCTATGTTC
>QMSC01000224.1 GCA_003649515.1 Thermoprotei archaeon
GCTTAGCCTTGAAGAAGCCCTCCCACTCCTCGCTGGAGCGAAAGTCCGGGAATTCGTCCAGAGGAGTTTCTAGTAACGCCTCGACGCGCCTGCAGACATCGCTTACGCCGACGCCTGTCCTCTCCAATGTCCTTATGCCCCTCGCCAGCTCCATCCAAACGAGCCCATGAGGGTTCACATCCACAAAACGAGTCCTGGAGATGAGCGTGGATGCGAAGGAGTCGATCTTGTAGACCAACTCGATCACGGCTCTGACCCAGCCCTCCCTCACGGATAGGAGCCTTTCGGCGAGGAGTAGAGGTGTCTCGGGAGCCCTGAGCTGAGCGTAGTACGCCAGAGCCTCCCAAAGCAACGCCAAACCAGCATTATATTCCTCTACGAAGGAGTGGCTGTACCCGATGCCAGAATCCCCCTTGAGCGCCTCGGAGAGAAGCATCGCCTTAGTCCTGCTCCTCTCAGCACAGGAGAAGTGGACAAGTTCGTGCGTGAACACCGATGGCCTAAGCTCCTCAGGAAGCTCCAAGTTGTAGACGTGCCTAGTCAACACTACTGGACGAGCCCAGCCCTTAAACTCCAGACGCAGGTGGTTGCAGGTGGATGAGATGATCCCACGCCTGAAGTTCACGGCTCGGCCTATGTTAAATGTTAGGAGCTGAAAAGACTTAGCAGTCCTTTTTCGCATCCTCTATTACTTCTTTGAGTTTGCATTCGGATATCCTGAAGCCTCTTTCCGGCATCCGCTCAAGCGTTTCTATCGCCTTCCGCTTTTCCAACGCTCCGCTCCTCTTTAATTCTAGGAGTAGCCATAGGGTTCCGTGCACCTCCAGGCCCTGCCCACTAGCAGCTCTCCTAGCTTTTCTGTCGTCTAGGACTGGGATGACGCGTGCCTCGGAGAATTCCGGGCGTCCTTTAAGCGTTATGGCTGTTGCTATTACTCCTATCTCGCCTTGCCCGAGCGCTGGATATCTGAACCTCAGCTCGCTCTCGAGCGGCGTTGCATCCATCGGTGTGAACACGTCCTCACTTAGGAATGCGTTTAAGGCTTCACGAACTGCGGGGTCTACGCCCTCTTCCCTAAGTTCTTCCACCACTGCTTGAGGTATCATGATGGTTACGTTTCGCATGTTTCTATAACGCCTCAAATCGTCTAAGATTCCAGCGTTTACAAGCTCGATTATGACCGATGCGTCAAAAACTAAAACAGTTTTAGTTCTCCTCCACGTTTCCATCCCCGTCCTCAGCTTCCTCAGCCTCGAACGGTTTGATGCCCACCTTAACAGCCTCTTTAACAAACTCGGTTATGGGCATCCCAGCGAGCTTAGCCGCCAAGCCCACAGACACCTTACCCTCCCTAAGCATCCTAAGGGCGATGCTAACCCTCCTCTTCATCACGTCTCTACGCTCGCTCCTCTCAGCCATCCCATAAGTTACGTAGGTGTAAAGGAGGAGTTCGTCTTGATCTAGGCTTCCCATGAACTCCGCAACCCCCTTCACTATCTCCCGCTCACGGTCGCTGGCCTGCCTCCAAACGAACTCTGCAAGGCGTGCCCCAGCGTCGGTCAGCTCCACCTTCCGCTCCACCTCCCGTATGAGTCCGGAGTTCTCCATCATGTCCCGGCTCTCCTCCAACGCCTCGCTGAACGGCCCATAGCTATAGGCCTCAAAATCGAGCTCCTCCCTCAAATCCTCAAAGGCCCTGGAAAGCGCGTACATCTCCTTCTGAAGCCACAGCCTACCCCTAACCCTCCCCCCACTGGCGTAAAGCAACATGAGCATGTAACGCTCTATGGCGGAAAGCTCAGCCGCCATCCTCTGAAGCTCCACCAACACCACAACCCCAATTACTTTATTACATCCGCTACGGACGATATAAGTAGAAAGCAATATGAGCATATCGGTTCGACTAGTAAACCAAGATGAAAATTATAGGTTGGCCAGAGTTACCGAGTTAAAAATCGGCGGCAAGCATATAGAAGCTCCTAAAAGGGCGCTTGCTGGGTTGAGGAGCGGCCGCTATAGGGAAACCAGCCTGAGAAACAGCGCTCTCCACGGCTTTGTCGAGGTCTTTCGCCGTTTAAAACCTGATAAGATACGCGTAGCCACCAGTAGGCGGGCTGTGGAGGCTGAGCTTGGGTATCAGGTCTCGTCAGCGCTTAGAGGGGTCAAGGACGAGGAAATAGTGCTCGGCATCATAGAGTATAGGGCTGAGGGGCTCCCAGAGAGGGAGGAAGTCGAATTCCTCGCAGATTTACTGAACCATAGAAGGTTTGACTTAGTAGTTCCGCCCATCATCCCAAAGCTACCGCCAAATGAATACATGAGCTTCTTAGACAGCTTCGTAGACGTCTGCGAGACAACGACGCTACATCCAAGCCTTGTCCCTTACATCCCACATTATTCAAGGATAGTTATAAGGAGCGTCCTTGACTACTATATGAACAAAGACGTGTTTGAAAAGAACTTCATTTGCGTCGACTTTAACGGAAGCAACCCAATATCGCAGTATACATTCGTCTCCATGATAATTAGAGAGGCCAGAAGGATGGAAAGGGACCTCGACGAGCCCGTTTTCCTCCACGCCCTGAACTTGAAATATGGAAAAGCAACGAAAAAACAGACAGTAGTCCCGGCTAAAGACCTACTCGTCTTCTCTCTAGGCTTCGACTGCTTCGGGCCAAACCACAAGCAGGTCTTCATACCTGAAGGGCTAGGAAGAGACTACGAACCTAAAACAAAGCTGCTGAACAGGAAGGACTACGGCTACTACAGCCTCTCCATCTTCCCACA
>QMSC01000225.1 GCA_003649515.1 Thermoprotei archaeon
GCAATTATCTTAGGAACGCATATATTTAGCATTTCCTCATCTCCAGGAACGCTTAACGTAATTCCTAGTCGTATTTCAGGCAATTCGATCCACGGCAACCACCAAGAAGTCATTCCATATACGACTTCTAGCACTCCGTAGGTGAGATATAGAAGCGCTATAATCGCGCTATATATCCCCCAAATTTTACAATACTTTTCAAATTCCATCGCATCACCCAAATCCTAGCAAACTTCCTATCGTTGTTACGAGAAGAGCTAATAAATAAGCCAATATTACCTCATAAGCTATTGTAAAGAGAACCCACTTCCAATGCACAGCTTCGTGTTTAATGGCGGCTATTGTTACTATGCAAGGTACGTATACTAAAATAAACACCATGTACGCGTATGCTTGTAGTGGAGTATAGATGCCTCGTAGTACGCTAGGTAATTCCTCCTCACTAGCTCCGTACAACATTGCAGTGGCGCCTATTACGATCTCTTTAGCTATGAAGCCAAAAATTGCTGCCACGACGAGCCTCCAATCCCAACCTAATGGGCTAAAAATCGGGCTGAATAGCCTGCCTATTGCAGCTAAAACGCTTGACTCTATATGCTGACTGCCAACCCATGTAAACGTACCATATTCTATGCTTCCCAATACTTGGATGAGCAGCAATCCTGGAACTATTACTATGAGTGCTTTTCTAAAGAATAATGAACCCCTCCACCACATATGCAATAACACTGATGTGAATGTAGGTTTCTGATAGTCCGGCAATTCTAATATGAAGGGTGATACTTTCCCGCCGAAAATGCTCCTTCGAAATATTATCGCTAAAATGATGGCTAGGAATATTCCCAGCACATATAAGGAGAATATTATGTCGCCTGCCATCTCACCAAAAAATGTTGAAGCAAGTAGTGCAAGTGCTGTTAATCTTGCACTACAAAGCATTAGTGGGTTGATTAGTATGGCTATTAACCTATCCTCTTCGTAGGGAATAGCTCTTGTTGAGTAAACAGCAGGGATATTGCATCCAAAACCCAATATCATTGAGAAAATAGTTCTACCCGTCAAACCCAATTTGCGCATGATTCTATCCATAACGAAAGCTGCTCTGGCCATGTATCCGCTATCCTCTAGAATTGACAGTGCGAAGTAGAGGAAGAAGATCAAAGGAGTGAAGCTGAGGACAGTGCCTATTCCATTTATTACTCCATAATCTCCGAATAGTAAGGAGTCTACTACGTCATTACCAGTATGTAACCATTCTTGAGAAGCTAACCACGCGAAAAAGTCTCCTACTAAATCACAGAGAGGAGCTGAAACTAACGTTGTGAACTGAAACATGGTCCACAATATAATGAGGAATATTGGTATACCTAATATTCTGTCTAAAATAGCCTTATCAAGGAGATCACTTAATGTATACGCTACTTTTCTTCCCTTAACCACTCTTCTAACTATACCTTCAATTACCTTGTATCTCATATCAGCAAGTAGCACTTCAACGTCGCCATATTTAGCAGATAATTTGCTTCTTTCCTCTTCTGACACTTTGATAATATCATTGAATAGAGAGGATTCCTTTAACCTGCTTATTACTTCTTCATCCTCTTCGAGGAGTTTTATGGCCAGCCACCTTGTGTTGTACTTTGAGGTTATCGTTGGATCTCTTTTTAACGTTCGTTCTATTCTCCTTATGGATTCTTCGATTTCCTTACTATACAGTATTATAGCGCTCATTCTTTCACCTTAGCTACCTCAAGGATCTTTTCACATAGTTCCTCCATCCCTATCTTTTTAGGCGCTATTGTTGGAACTACTGGAACTCCTAGCAGTTTTTCGAGTTCATGGTGATCTATATCATAGCCCTTACCCTCAGCTAGGTCCATTTTATTTAATGCAATGACTAATGGCGCTCCCAGTTCAATTAATTGCAGCGTTAGGTAAAGATTTCTTTCTAGATTTGATGCATCGACTATGTCTACTACAACATCAGGCCTCTCCTCTATGATATAATTTCTAGCTATCAGTTCCTCCGGCGAGTACGCTGTTAAGCTATAAGTTCCAGGCAGGTCGACTATATAGATTTCGTACCCCTTATATTTACAAATACCTTCTTTCTTCTCTATAGTCTTACCAGGCCAATTTCCAACGTGTTGGTGACCTTTAGTTAAGTTATTGAAAATGACTGACTTTCCAACGTTCGGATTTCCAGCTAGAGCCACTCTAATTACTTTCTTCAATTTTCCACCTCAACTAGAATTTTCATGGCAACTCCTCTTCCCAAGGCTATTCTAGACCCCCTAATAGAGACTAAAATGGGTCCAGGGTTAGACTTTACTATTGTGACTTCGCTATTAGGTGTAAAACCAAGTTCAATAAGTCTTCTAACCAAACCTCTGCCTCCACGTATTTCCCTCACTATTCCTCTCTGATTGGGGAGAAGGAACGCTAGCGGAATGAGCCTCACTTCACCACCTCTATAAAGACGTGGCTTGCTTCGTCCTTCCTTAGAGATAGATAATAACCCTTTATTTCAAACTCTATCGGATCTCCTAGGGGGGCTTTCCTAACTACTCTTACTTCGACGCCTCTAACTATACCCATATCTAGCAATCTCCTAATCAATGCTCCTTTACCAACAATGTTTACTATTACCCCCCTTTCGCCAACGCTCAGTTCACTGAGCTTCTTGATCATATTAGGATGCCCGAAGCATATTAGGGTAACCTAATATTTAAAAATTTTTATTAGCATATGCACAAATTAATCTTAAGTAA
>QMSC01000226.1 GCA_003649515.1 Thermoprotei archaeon
ACTATACAGAGTGGCTTGGTTGTGGGCTGGTTTGTTGCTTAGTTGCTTTGTTGTTTGTGTAATGTGTTTAGTGGTATAAGCTAGAACTCCTCAACTCAACTACCACCCACTCTACCTGGGACGCTAGAACATGTCCTAAAGGAGAACCCCCAAATACAGCGTAAGCCTCAAGTCCTAAGATCGCTGTAAGCCAAGAGAGAAGATATACCCCACTTACTATATTCCTCCTTCATCAATCCATAGCCCAATGTTGCCAACGGTGAAACTAAAATAAATGGACTTGCGTAAAACACGTAACGGCTTGGCAGTCTCGGAGCACCCGGAATTATAGATCTCATAGTACAGAGTAGCGATAGTAAGAGCACCATAGTTGTCGATATAGAACACGTTATAAGGGTTTTTGTACGAGAGCACGTGTAAGATTTATCCATTAAATATAGGGCTATTATAAGAGCTACTATCTGATAAGAGATTGCTGTAAGCCAATCACTAGGGGTTAATGATATTCTAAGGCCTCTGTATGCGTAGAGACAATGATATAGAGGACCAAAGATGAAGCTATGCTGGTAGATAATATGCTTCGTAAAGCTATAGACCATGTATTAGCTTGTCGTAAAAGCTTTCTCTTTTACCAATAGCTATAATAATTACGCTACATGGCTTTAAAAGGTAAGCAATCCTATAAGAGCCTACACGCGTTTTACAGAGTTCTTGAAGTGGTGGTTTAAGCTTCTCATTACACTTAGGATTCTTTGCGAGTTGTTGTAGTCTTTCGCTAATTCTGTCAACAATATCTTTTGGAGCATTCTTTAGGAATTTCTTAGCTTTCCTCTTAAGGATGAGGCTACAACTCAATACATATTACCTCCTGATAATACCGAGTTCAACAAGATCCTCGTACACCTCATCGTCTAAAAGCAAATCTAGGGTATCTAGATAACTATTAATTTCTTTAGCATATTCTTGACACCATATAGCTAGAATATCTCTATTCCTCTCCTTGCATTCTCTGGCTATACCTAGTACGGCAGCTGTTGATGATACCCACGCAAAGGTTAAGTACATCGTGTAGCCTGAGAATTGTAAAACCACATCAAGAGCTCTATTAATGATCTTCTTGATGAGAGCATTAAAGCCTAGTTCGGAAATCTTATCTAGTACCCATAGGTCACGGTCTACGAGAGTCGAGAGAGCGTAGATAAGATTATCAGCATAGTTATAATTACTATTTTTTAATAACTTGGCTACTGCCCTAGCTAATTCCTCTTCAACCTCTCTAAACTTCCTCAAATCTTCCGCGTCAAGAGTATAAATAGTGTTGCTAAGCTCTATTAACGGTAATGCTATTCTAGCCCAAAACTTCTCGACAAGCATAGGGAAGTTCTGTTCAAGATTGTCAGTATTGAGAACTTCGTGAATTTCATTCCTTAAGGCTTCATTAAAACTCTTATCGAGCTTTTCAAGAGCCTCAGTACTAACAAACCCTTTAAGTCTCTTGATAGTGTTGAGTACATCAGTAACACCTATACCTTCACCAATACTGGCAGCTAGAGGAAGAACAGCACCTCTAAGTGACTCGCGAGCATGAATGGCAATGGCTACAGCCATACTATCTCCTCATAACAAAAATATACTGACACGTTTTATATAACGTGTTGTGTTAAAATTCTTAAGTTCAAGAAGTTGAACAACAAATATTTCTCTGTTCACAAGGCTTACTTTGACCAACTTCCCAGTCAAATCATGTGCATGTCTAAGTCTCCTTCTGATTTGACTTGCAAAAGAATTCTCTGTGTTAATATAACCAAAAGTAAAGATGAAATGTCCACTCACTATTGATATTATGATACCTTCTCAAGTAATCTAAGGTTAGGTCTAACGCTCGAGATACATCACAGTAATATTGTGAACCATATTTAAGATCTTATTTAAGATCTAGCCATAGATCTTAAGAAATAACTTCAGGAAATAATATGTCCAAAGACCCTACTCCATAACGAATCACTGGCGATTTTGTCACACAACATAGCGTTTAAAACTGCTACTCTAGCAACAGCTCTTACATCGCCTTTCGATAATAGAATAGGACATTGTGCAAACACTTTAGTGAGAAACTTGCTTACATCATGAAACTTTCTAGTTCTCTTAATATTTCCTCATCAGTACTAAGTATGTACCAATTCCTTGATCCTCGAAGCTAGAACTTTAGATGTAGGTTCCGCTATATTTTTCATGCTCTCCAAATTTCAATACCTATAATCTCTCCATTTTTACCCAACTCAATAATATATCTTCATTAGCCTCAATAGTATCCTCTACAGGCCCCTCCTCAACACTATGGATAAACCCTCTCTTCTTTCAAAACTTCAGTCGCATACTTTAGAGCAGCAAGCACGTCTTCCCTCTTCAGCTGCGGATAATTCCTCAATATGTCCTCAACAGTCCAATCATTCGCAAGTAGCTCCAAAATGAATTCGACAGCTATTCTCGTACCCTTTATGATAGGCTTCCCTACGAGAACCTTAGGATCAACAATTATCCTGCTCCTCCAGTCCTCCTCCATTCCCGTCTCACCTACCCTACAAATTGGCTTATGCTAAATATATTTTGCACAGAGCAATTGCAAAAATCACAAGATTTATACCTTGTAATTTTACAAACTCGTTAATATTTTAAGTCAATAATGGTAAAGCAATCAGCAATTTCAAATAAAGGCTCATTTACTTACCGACATCAAACCAAGAAGAAAATATGTTAACGTA
>QMSC01000227.1 GCA_003649515.1 Thermoprotei archaeon
CCTCTAGAAATGGGTCAGAGGAGAAAGGGTCTATTAAAGGAAAAATGACTCACAAACATTTAATGATCTGACAGAGGTTCTAGCACTTTCATGGCTAATATTTATTGAAAATAAAGGGAATGAGTATAAAAGCTATACTACTAAGAGAAGCATAGGAGATGAATAGCATGTTTCCAAACGAGTGTAGCCTAGCTAAATGGCTAATCAAAGCCATAAAAGCCTGTGATCTGTGCTCGATTAAGGATATTCTCTCGGGTAACACAATACCCAAGAAGCCCTACGAGGACATCCTTGTGAAGTACTTCGGTTCTTATGCCCCTATGATTATAGCTAGGCCCGACATAGTGATGATAATTGAAGATTATAGGAAGCTTATCGATGAATGGTTTCTAGTAGCTATAGAACTCAAGTATTTCAAGAAGATTGATAAGAAGCGCTGGAGAGAAGCTTATCGAGAGATAGGTCAAGCGCTCAGGTACTATGTGTATGGTTTTGACTCAGCCATCCTTTGGCATGTCTTCGATAGGGAAATCGATAACGCTGCTGTAAGAGCATATAGTAATGTAGTGAGGGAGGTGATCCAGAAACTTGAGCTACCCGTAGCTTACTTCTCAACAAAGATAATTGATGAAGGTAAGTTTCTCGTATTCAAACCTCTGGAATCAAGCAGTCACTCGGACGTATGCTATATAGCTAATTGGATGATTAACCACTGTAAGAATAATATAAGGAATCCTCTCCTACCACATAATAAAGAAATAGTTGAGAGAAGAGAAGCACTGAAAGCTGTTCTGAGAATACCATAAAGTTTCTCTTAAAATTCATAGGCCACGCTTTTACATAAACATAATAATATAGCTATTATTCTAGTCCTTGTTCTTTTTAAGGTATTATAATTCTTTGAACAGAGAATCATCTATTTATAGATCTTTAGTGAAGCTCATGAACACTCTGTACTCATCTATAAGCTTCCTAGGCCTACTCAATGTTCCCATAGGATTACTCGCTCTATAAAATCTAGTTTAACATACATTATTACGTCTATTCTATTCTCCTCCATATTAGTCTAATAGAACTCTAAGCACCTTCCTCTGAAGAGGTCTATAGAACTACTAATCTCTTCTTTTAAATACTCTAACAACCAAATTATATAGTACTTAGTGTTTTTGTTCTTATATAGAATTAAGTTTCTGACATTTTATTAAATAATTGTGATAATGAGTTATAGATTTCCCTACTCCTTTTTGTTTTAATCTGTCCTCTAATAAAATTCTCAACTATACTGAAAAGTTCTACTTTATCAAAAGTATCTATAATCTTTCGACTCTCAATAACAAGTATAGAATCACTGGATATGTTTGTAGGTGTCCATCCCTCTTCAGGATATCTAAGTTTAGAAACGTTAGCCTCGAATAATGCGTGGTACATGATAGTATAAAGATAAACATCCATTAGATACATAATTCTTACAATTTCATCCTTAAATCGTTTAAAATGCTCCTTAAGCCCACGAAGAAGTATAGTTCGTTGATTCCTATTTTTGACTTTTTGTTTTACACAGGTACATAATGAATCCAGAAGATCTTTCAATCTTAGGTACGTATTTTCAATTCCCACATCCTTTACTAGTGATGGAGGATCTATTAAGTAAGATGAATATTTATCAACAATACTATCTATCTCTTTCAGAACCTCGTCATTAGCTCTCTCTAAGGATTTCCTACCGATTTCAGTTAACTTTTCAACTCCTTTCATAGTTTCTTTATCAACTAGCCTTTTGAGACGCTTAACTGCTTTAGACGAATCTCTTATTAAATCATCAAAGTGTTGCAAGGCATTAGAACACATGCAGAAAAACGTCACAAATTGCATTGGTTTATCCATGAGTCTATAGGTGATACTATACATGAACTTGTCGGTAACCGTTGACAAAAGGAGTTTTATCCCCCCCATGAGAACCTTATGACCTACCTCTCTTTTTAAATCCTCAATACTAGCTAATCCAAGCGCTAAAAGAATAGCTTTAGCAATCTTTTCTAATGACTGCTGTATCATAAACAGAGCCTGAGGATAAAGATCATGTTTCATTAGGAGCTTACTAGCCTCAAAGTCCTTCTTAGCTACCCTTAGAAATTCAAGAGCTCTCTCTATTCCTTCTTCGCTAAATACTTCCTTCTTCACATCAAATTCGAAATACTCAGTCATCACAAATAAAAGATCGATACCTTTTATTATATATTTCCAGACATTTAGATCTACACCCCGACTTCTGTAACACTGGTATTTTATATAGGGAGTTCAGTAATAATGTACCTGCAAACTAGAATAATATTATTGACCTAGTAATATAGAAGTATTAGTACTCACTCTCAATTTCATACACTTAACCAATCCTAGTACTGGATCTTTATGCTTGTTCCTCTTAATTACTTCTATTTTTAACAGTACGCATACATCCTCTCAGCTCTATGAGTAGCGTTCTAACCCTAGCCTCCCTACCGAAATCCCTTTTGAATCTTAATGTAGTAACTCTACTATTACTTAAACTGATACTAGAACTACTTGGAACCAATAGATTCCAGAAGAACTTAAACGAAAAATCTATAGAGCATCCTTAAAGAGCGTACCCAGACGACTACATCCATATATACGGCATCAGGGTAGTGAAAATGTATAAATACCTTAAAGCACCCATATATAACGTGGGATCAGCCGAGAAGGCTGATCTCATATTTACTCCGGAAGCGATCAAATCA
>QMSC01000228.1 GCA_003649515.1 Thermoprotei archaeon
CACTTATAGGGCTAGGTCTAAGGCTGAGGTATGGTTCGCTCCCTCACTCCCCGGAGACATATTATATATTCCTCTGAATGGAGACTCATGGATAGTTCAGGATAGCTCGTACTTGGCTCATCATGGAGATATTGAGGTCGGCATAGCTTGGAGAGGGTTTAGGGGACTATTAGCGGAGGGAGAACTCTTCTGGCTCAGGCTTAGAGGATATGGCGGGGTATGGGTCAACGCTTATGGGGGACTTGAGAAGCTTGAAGTACCGGCCGGAGAGAAGGTTACCATTGATAACTTCCACTTCGTAGCCATGTCAGAGGACGTAGACTACTCTATAAGGAAGTTTGGAGGATGGAAGAGCTTCCTCTTAGGCGGAGAGGGAGTAGTGTTCGATGTAAGAGGCCCAGCAACAATATACCTTCAGACAAGAATAATTCCTCCGTTCGCTAGGCTACTAAGAAAGTTTCTGAAAACCAGTTAGAACCTAAATACAGAAAGTACATCATGTATATCCTTAGAGCTCTATGAGGGAGAACTCCTGGTTTTATATTCAAGGTAAACTAAGATGCCATGCTTAGACTACTGCATCTTCTACCAAGGCCTCGATCTTTACGCAAAAAATACTATGAAGAACCAGGCTAGTACGGTAATTATGAAAACTGTCGCCCAAATACGCGTGTCCCAATCCAAAACCTTTCTTCCGTCAAGTACCCCGAAAGGTATTAAGTTAAATATAGCGACATCAATGTTTATTCGAGCCGCCAAGTACAGGAGTACATTTGTCCTTACTAGAGAAATGAAAATTAAAGCTAGAATCAAATTCGTAAGCGGTCCTGCAACTGCTATTTTACCTATTTTTCCCCTATCATAGCTGGCAAAGAGGGGTATTACAGAGACGTATCCTGGAGCTATAACTTTAATTGGTAGAATTATGGAGACAGCCGTGAGCAAGAGTCCAGTTCTATCAAGCCTGAATCGCGCACCAAAGCCGAGTGATTGTGCAACATATTTATGAGCTATCTCATGGAGGACAAAAGCCGTAAACACTGAAAGAAGAATTGTCGGCACGAAGATAAACCATCGATAGAGGGAGAGATACACTAGAGCTACTAACGCCGTTGCTATCAATAGGTCCACGGCCTCTCCCTTGCTGAAGCTGAAAGCTCTAGGAGAAGGTCTTATCCTGACAACCGGTTCTTTGTACTCACTGTACTCTAGCGAGTAACGACTCGGCATTAAAACCGGTTTCCATGTCCCCCTCTGTAGGCCTGGACAATCATGCTTCTCAGGCAGATGATGCTCTACGCAAAAGTACTTTCCACAGTACTTGCACTTAAAAGGTAGAGCTACTTCGCGTCCACAACGGCTACACTTAACCATTCAAGTCGCCAAGTATTAATGAGCTCTCAATCATTTATTTTTTCTCGCAAGGAGAGAAGAATGTCTTTCATTTCCCTTCCGTTAACAAGCATATCGTGGTTGTTGTTGAAGAAAACGAATACTCTCTTGGGCCTTAGTTGAAGGATATTCAGAGCGATCTCTACAAGCTCCTCACGCTTATAGTGGTATGCATACCACGTTATTCTCCCGTGGAGCCTCATATAGACGACATTGTTTGAGGAGTCTACAATAGTCCCGAATTCGGGGGAGTCCGTGGATACGAAAGTAACTCCTAATCTCTTACAAATCTCGACTCCTCTATTACCCGTAAACCACTCAGGGCTTCTAAACTCAACTGCCATTCTCTCACCCAAGTTGACGCTTTGAGAAAAAGTCTCTAGCCTCCTCAAGTTTTCCCTTGTAAGTCTAAAGGAGGGAGGGAGCTGGAGTAGGTAGAAATCTATCAAATCATCCATGGGCTTGAAAATTCCTCTGAACCTGTTCCATAGCGATAAGGCCTTCTTACCCAACTGGCTATAATGCGTTATGCTCCTATGGACTTTTATCGACCATCTTAGTTGGCTTCCATGTCTAAGCCAGTTCCTTACGAATGAAGCATAAGGGAAACGATAGAAGCTCATATTGAGTTCTACGGCATTAAACCCACTTTCACGAACGTACCATTTTAACCCATTCGGATTCCAGTCATAAACCCAACCGCTCGTTCCCACATAGACTTCAGGAAAGCTAGACATGATACTAATTATTCTTTATACCCCAAATGTTAATAAAGTTAAACGCTGCGACGGAGAAGGATTAAATATACCCTCTCCCCACTGTGTATTGTCTTAATAACCTTCTTTGTTTCATAGTTACACTTACTAGCTAGTCTACATGCATAACCTAAATAGGGCGTAACTATCACTATCCTCCCATCAGAGTTCAAGAACTCTCTATACGTTTCATATAAATTAAAGAAGAACTCAAAGACACCCCTATGATATCCATTCTCTGACCTCTTGGAGGATTTTAAAGCGGGGCATCTATTTCAGTGGATAAGTTTAACGGAGGAGCGAAAGCATCGCAGACTATGAAACTCACCTTGTCATTCACACCGGCTCTCTGCGCGTAAACTCTAGCCTGACTCACGTATCAATCCACAAGCTCTAATCCCACACAAGTTACCTGACGTTTTAGCGCGACTTCAATAGGAATTGTCCCTGAGCCGATGAAGTGGGCGATTGGGGATGAGCATTAAATGTTCTCCTAGTTCGATGAGGAGGGTGAGGGCTCAGCAAACTACACTAAACGCTACAACAACCCCCGCTCCCGCAGTCAGGCTAGGAGCAAAACATCCGTAATGACGTGCTCCGTATC
>QMSC01000229.1 GCA_003649515.1 Thermoprotei archaeon
CTAGGTTTTCAGCAAACATGGCCCCATACTTAACACAGTCACGTAAACTCTCGGCAGAATAAAGACCTAGAAAGGCATAGACCGAGTAGAGTAACAACCATCTCTTTGGGATAAAAGCTTTAGTGAGCTTGTTTAAGGGAGAGCTGAAATTAGTGCGATCAAACACTAAGGCAAGAAAAAGATTTCCAATAGTACAACAGCAAACTTTCTAACTTACCGACAGTGTGATCATACCTACATAAGTACAACATCAAAACCGGGCGAACAGAGCCTCCTATTAAGAATATTCCTAGGCAAGTTTAGCTGTAGAAAAGGTATAAAATCGAAATTACATTATAATAAGGGCACTAATAATGCCAAGAGCCAAGATAGGAAAAGTCCTTGTGACAGGAGGGCTAGGATTCATAGGCTCATGGACAGTAGATAAGCTCATCGAAAGAGACTACGAAGTAATAGCCCTCGACAATCTAACATACCAAGTACACAGAGGAATCATGCCCAAATACGCCAACTCCAAGGCAAAGCACATAAAAGGAGACATAAGAGATAGAGAGTTAATCAAGGAGATCATAAAGGATGTTGAAGGCATAATACATCTAGCAGCACTTGTAGGAGTAGGACAAAGCATGTACAAAATCGCCGACTACGTCGATGTCAACGTAAAAGGAACAGCAGTCCTACTAGACGTACTAGTAAACGAAGAGAACCACGTCAGAAAGCTAGTAGTTGCCTCATCCATGAGCATATATGGAGAAGGCAAGTACTATTGCGAAAAATGCCAAGCCTACATATTTCCAGACTTAAGATCAGAAGAACAGCTTAGAAAGAAAATATGGGAACAATTATGCCCACAGTGTGGTAACACGCTTAACCCAGTCCCAACAGATGAGAATAAACCACCAAAACCAACCTCTATATATGCTCAGACTAAGTACTATCAGGAGCAGATGTCTCTTTTAATAGGAAAGACCTATGGAATACCCACAATAGCTCTAAGGTACTTCAATGTTTACGGACCAAGACAATCGTTAGCAAACCCATATACAGGAGTATGCGCTATATTCCTCTCAAGAATACTGAATAACAAGCCACCAGTAATATTCGAAGATGGAGAACAAACAAGAGACTTCATATATGTAGAAGACGTAGCAGAAGCCAACGTAGTAGCCCTAGAAGCGGGAGCTAATGCTTATTATGAAGTCTTCAATGTAGGGACAGGAAAGCCCACTTCAATAAAAAGGATAGCACAGGAGCTCGTCAAGGCAGTAAAAGCAGGAGTTAAAGTAGATATCATAGGCAAGGCAAGAAAAGGAGACATAAGACATTGCTATGCAGACATAACCAAAGCCGAGAAAATGCTCAGCTGGAAGCCTAAGACAAGCCTAGAACAAGGGCTATCTGTATTAGCTAAATGGGCGATAGAAAATAGATGGGGTGCAGTAGACCTCTTCGAAAAGGCCTATAAGGAGCTCATTGATAAAGGCTTACTTATCTAAAAGAGCCCTTAACAATAAATAGAAAAACTTAACTTTCTCATTCAAACTTACTTGAAATGAGGAGCTCATCATGGAGAAGATTTTGGTAACAGGAGGAGCGGGCTTCATAGGATATCACACAGCTGATTACTTCCTAAGTAGATATCCCCAGCTAAAAGCCATTCTAGTCGATAACTTCATGAGGGCAAAGCTTTATGGTATTCCCACCAATATGCAGTGGGAGAACATAAAACTCCTCAAAGAAAGATACGGTCATAGAGTAGAGTTTATAGAGCTTGATATAAGAGACCATGAAAAACTATGCAAAGTAGCCAAGAACGTCCATGTAATAGCACATATAGCAGCCCAAGTAGGAGTACCTACCTCCATTAAAAATCCAAGACTGGATTATGAAATAAACACTACAGGCACCTTTAACGTACTAGAAGCTGCTAGAAAAGCAGACGCCATAGTCATCTACTGTTCAACTAATAAAGTATATGGCGAAAACGTAAACAAAATACCTATCGAAGAGCATGAAACAAGGTACGATTATGCAGACCCTAAATATAAGGGCAGAGGAGTTCCAGAGAACTTCCCCATAGACCTATCCGCTCACACACCATACGGAGTAAGCAAACTAGCAGGCGATCTCTACACACAGGAGTATCACTACACATATGGACTTAAAACAGGAGTCTTCAGAATGAGTTGCATCTACGGAGAAAGACAACTAGGCATAGAAGAACAAGGATGGGTAGCCTGGTTCGTAAAAGCAGCCATAGAGGGAAAAACCATAACAATCTATGGAACAGGAAAGCAAGTAAGAGACATCCTTTACGTAAAAGACCTCATCAAAGCATGGGACCTATTCATTAATAAAAAAGAAGTAAAACATGGAGTATATAATACAGGAGGAGGACCAGAAAACACCATAAGCCTAGTAGAACTAATTAAACTACTAGAGGAAAAGTTAGGAAGGAAGATGGAGGTAAAATATGCAGACTGGAGACTACATGACCAAAAGGTGTACTACAGCGACATAACAAAATTGCAACAAAAGCTCAACTGGAAACCAGAAGTAGATAAACTAAAAGGTGTAGAAAAACTAATAGAGGAGAAACTATGCAGAAGGGAAATTTAAAGAGAGGACTTTATGCCATACTTGTAGCCCATTCAACAGAAATAGTAGGCCCTCCTCAAAAACTAGCTAAATTTCTAATAAAGTCCAAAATATTTGAAAAAGTATTCATAATATTTCATCCCTTAGCCGAG
>QMSC01000230.1 GCA_003649515.1 Thermoprotei archaeon
CGTAGAGAGATAATTGACTACATTGAGGGAAGGGGTCTCGACATAAAACTATTCAGAAGAGGGGATGTGCTGGACATAGGTCCTGATAGAAGTGGTTGGAGAAAGAGGCTTTTCCAGTTTCTCATAGAATTTCTGTCCGAGGAAGAGGATCCTCTAACGCTTTCTAATAAAGTAGGCATAAGTAAGAGGTCTGCTGAGAGGGTTATAAGAGTTAAGGAGGATCTACTTAAAGTAATCCTATCAAATCCCGTAGAATGGCGTGTGATTGTCAGGAGCCTTGGGGAGAGGACCTTTGAGCGGATCGTGAATTATGTCGTTAACCGAAACGTGCCTTCAATAGATGAAAGAGTCACAATAGATACTAAGAGGTTAATTAGACTGCCTGGAAGCCTGCATGGAAAGACGGGCTTTAAAGTTCAGGCCGTTGACTTCTCGAACATATGGGATTTCAATCCAGTGGAGCAAGCTTGCGTATTCCCAGATTATGAAATATCCTTAAAATTGAAGAGACCTGTACCCTCACAGATTTTCGGCGTAACCCTAGATTCTAAAAAGGAGCGTATAAAGGTTCCCTTATACCTAGCAGTATACTTGTTGGGCAACGGGGGTGCTACGCTTGACTGAGAACTTTTCCGAGTACAGGAAAAGGATGCTTGAGCTCCTGCTAAGGGAAATGGAGTCTGTAGATCTCTTAAGGATAGAAGAGGACTTCTATGAAAAAACCGCTAAAAAACTGCTACACTTTAAGAATTTCATTGAGAGCATAAGCGATAAGAACATCAGAGAGGACATGCTTAGACAGTTCTCAAGTACTGAGAGGGTTTTAAAAATACTCCTCCTGCTCCGCATCAAAAAGGCTTTAGAGGAGATAATGAGTAAGGACACGATTGATTACAGCAAATTGCCGAGGCTTGAGAGGGAAATATTATTCCAAGTGCTCGATAAGTACGACAGGTTTCTGAGGAGGTTTCAGAGATCTCTCCAAGGAAAACAGTATCCCAAAAAGACTGGCTATAGACTCGTTTATTTCTTGAAGAGGTATCCTAAGATACTTGCATCTAATGGAAAGAGTTATGGTCCCTTTAGGGAGAATGATTTAGCCCTTCTTCCGCTAGCAGATGCGAATTACTTGGAGAAAAGGGGTATTGTAAAGGGGGTAGATAGCTAGGGGTCTCGGGGGAGACGACATACCCCCAGAAGTTTCTTGTGCATTCTCCTATACTTCCCATACCTATCTTCAGGAGAGAATCGGGGAGGATGAGGATCTACTGTAGGTGCGCCACATACAGGACAATTCTCCTTTAAGGTGTACCTGCCACACGACTTGCACTTACGAATACGGCCCATGGCTTTCATCTCGGACTTAACTTTTAGTCTTTATACGCTCAAAGGAGGCTGTACAGCCCTTATTTTTCGCCTCGCTCAGTACAGTCCCTACTATTTTTTGTAAGGCTTGTTCAACGAGCTTAGGGCTATTTGCCACTAAATCGATTTTGTATCGAGGGGCGCCAATAGTGTAGAGCCTCACGCTTTTAAGCTGAAAGTCTTTAGCTACCTCTAATCCCTTCAACAGCGCCTGTTTTATGGCAAGAATTCCTGTCTTACTGTAATTCTGTATCGTAAATATCCCGCTGACTTTTACCTCAGGTAGCTCTATGTGCTCCTGCGCGAGCTCGTACAAAACCTTAGCCCATCTTTCAGGCACTTCTGCTTCAATTAAGGCTACTATCCCCCTCTTTACAGACTCTTCAAGCCCTCTGTAAATCTCTCCATAATACTTTTCTAGGTTCCATCCAGCCTCCCTATAGGCGTCGAGAAGGGTCTTATTCAGCTGTTTCGCTGCTATTTCCAGCAATTTCTCTGCGTGAAGAGCTCGCTTCCACTCCCTCATCTTTTCCCTCTTTTCCTCATCGGCCACTCTTCTCAGCGATACGTCAATATGCATCTTTCTGCGATCTACGCGAATTACTTTAAAAACGGCTTTTTGCCCCTCCTTCAATACTTCTCGTATGCTCCTAAACCAGGACCTTGCGACTTCGTTGAGAGGGCAGTAAGCTTCAATGCCGTTGTACTCGTCAAGCCTAATGAATGCTCCGTGGTCGTATATTCTGTCCACTGTACCTATGACTAGTTCATAGAGACTCGGTAACCTTTTCCGTTTAATGGGCAAGTTTTTCACCTACTATTCATACTCCTTAATTATCGTGGCCTTTATCCTAGCTTTGCCACCGGTAGGTTCAGCTAACACAGCGCCGCAAACTATGCATTGAACCGATATTTTTGCGTGGTCAAAGATTATTTGCTCATTACCGCACTCAGGGCACCTAACTCTTACAAACTTGCTTTTAGGCTGAGGGATCAGTATCTTCCTCCTCTTGATAACTATCCCCTCTCCTCTACTATGATGAGCTTCCTTAAACGTATTCCCCTCCTATGTTGGATGTATCCGCAGACGCTACACTTTATCTTAAGCACCTGTTTTTTAGTTATTTTTGCAGTTCTCTTCTGCTCGGGCTTACGCTTAGAACCGTAGCCCTTTTTCTTTGCTTCATATCTTCTCTCTCCCGCAGCTAGAGTTCTTCGCTTGCCAGGCTTGTATAGCGAAACCGTGTGCTCTGTATGCTTCCTACACCTAGGGCAGTATGTGCGTATTTTCCTAGGAACCTCCATCTTCTTCACCAGTCTCTAAGAACTCATGCTCGATCGTGTATAAACTTTACTCTTACTGCTAATGGTTGTGGTTCTATTC
>QMSC01000231.1 GCA_003649515.1 Thermoprotei archaeon
ACATCGTAGAAGCCGGAGTAGACGCATATCAGGGGATAGACGTCATGGCTGGAATGGATCTCGAAGAGATTAAGGCGAAGTACGGGGACAGAATATGCCTCGTAGGGAATGTAGATCCTCGAGTAATAGAGTTTGGGTCAAAGGAGGATGTGAAGAGGGAGGTCGATAGATGTTTAAGCCAAGCGGGGCCTGGAGGAGGCTATATACTCTCCGCGTCCGCTAACATCTCGGCTAACACAAACTTCGAGAACTTCATCCAAATGTTGGTGTACGCTAAAAAGAAGGGAAGATACCCGCTTCCAGGAGATTTAGGGAGAAAATAGTAGCGTATTCGGCATTAAAGGTTGCTTAGATGCTTAAGCTTCTCAAGGTCCTCCTCGCTGAGCCCGTATTTAGTCAAACCCCGGAGCGTAGCGTAGTGGAAGAGGGCTATCCCCTCTCCGCCTCCCCGTTTAACACTCTCAACCAGCCTTAGGATGTACTCCACACCTCTTATCGTGCTCCACCTCCTCGATCCCTCCCTAGCCCTCCTAACTACCTTATTGGCATAGACAGCAGGCATGATGGGCTTTCGCGTCAGCTCTACAGCGTTCCTAATAAGCCTTTCAGCGAAGCTTGGAGAGACTTCGTAGAGCGTCGGCAAGAGGAAGTCCAGGTACCTGGAGAATCTCACCCAGTCCTGATAGATCGCCTCTATCGCCGTAGGGTAATCAGTGAACACGTATGCAGAAGTCTTCCCACCGTAGGAGTGGACGAGCTCGCTAAGCTCTCGAACGGACTCCGTGACGTTTTCCACTAGTATTTGCACGTAGTAGCGAAGCACGATGACGTCTTTAGAGGGAAGTTCATAGCCATACTCCTCCTTAAACTTCGAGAGACATCTCTTACAGTAGCAGTAATACCTGCCCTCTATTGCTTCAGGATACCGGACGTAGTCATAGTGTATGCCATCCACTTCATACCGGGTGAGCACTTCCTCCATTAGCTCCATGAGGAATTTCCTGTACTCCTTAGAGGAGGGACATATCCAGAGAGTTGAGTACTTGGGGTCAACGTAGCTCCACACTGGCTCCTCCCAAGCGCTCTTACCGTACTTATTGACAACAACTATATCCGGGTTCTCCTTGACCACTGGGCTGGGATCGGTAAGGGACTCTTGAAAGAGACAGAACCAAGCGTGAACCCTAATTCCCCTATCCTTGGCTTCCCTAACGAGCTTTCCGTAGAAGTCCTCGCTTCCAAATCTAGCGTTCATCTTCTCCGTGGGGTAGTACGCCCAGCTCTTAGTGTCCTTCGTCAGTAGGAAGAGATCGCTTACGCCTAGGCTCTCTAAATCCTCCATTATCGCCGAAGGAGAATATCCCTTCTCTACGGGCGTGAACTCTAAATACGCTCCAACCTTCAGCTTCCTCACCTTACAGTGATACCTGGTACAGGAGCGTTATAACGTTTTACAAGAACAGCTGCTTCCCGCGGCTCTGAACCCTTGCTCCAAGCGCGGACTGGCAGAACGGTGTGCAACATATATTTATCCAAAGTCATCTATCATCACCGATTCATTTAGGGAGGAGAGATGCGGAGGTTTAACGATAGGATAGCGCTCTCGATCTCATGCCTCGTTAACCGCGATCTATTCACCGCGCTAGACAAGGCTAAGGAGCTAGGATTCCAGTCCATAATGGCCATGCCTTATAACGGTAGGGCGTATCACTCAGTGGGCCGCTTCGCTACCCTGGACTTCTACAGCCTCGGTGAAGACAAGGTTTCCGTTTTCTTAGAGAAGCTAGGGGAGTTCAAGCACATATCCCTGCACCAGGCCTGGGACAACGAGTGGAAGAAGTGGATTGACTGCGCCGCCGAAATTGGCGCTGAAATAGTTACCGTGCACGCCATGAACGGAAAGCTAAGCCTTAAGAACTACTTCACTGAAAGGGTGCGTCACCTTCAGGAAATAGGAGACTACGCTCAGGAGAGAGGGTTAAGGATAGGGGTTGAGAACGACGGTGGGAGCTTTAGGAACTATATAAGGCTGATCAAGGAGGTAGATCACCCAGCCGTTGGCGCGACGCTCGATTTAGGACATTGCGCTTACTTCAGCGAGGTAATGGAAGTTAAAGATCTTAGAGGTAGGGTAAAGCTTCTCAACGAAGTTATCGGCGAGATGGTACTCGAGCTGGACTACAAGGTGTATAACCTGCACGTTCACAACGTTAATGCTTCGTGGAGAGATCATAGATCAGTACCGGACGGCGTAATAGATGTCCGGAAGGTTATTCAAATGCTCGAGAGAACGGGCTATAGAGGCCTATACGTCATCGAGCTAGAGGAAGCCGACTGCGTGAAAAGGAGCCTGGAGTCGGGAGCCTATATCGACGATATTCTTCAGCTATTTAAACGTTAACGTCGCGGTAAGCTTAAATACGGAAGCCTCTGCCAAATTAGTAAAAGTGGTGATGAAAAACCGCGGGTCTTGAAGAGTGAAGAGAACTCTTAGTCTAAGCGGGCATTCGCTCCTTTTAAGAATTAGATCGTCCCTTTAGCAGATTCTAGGCACTATTCCATCAAAGTGCTTATCGAAGCTGGCAATATACCCTATCTTGTACCTCTCCATTAAGGCCACTGAGATTGCATCAGTGAAGCTTAACCTTTTATGCGCAAGCTCCCTAAATATTTCCCAAGCCCTCTTGAAAGCCGTGCGATCCACAGTTAACATTTTAAGCCGCGGTGATGCCAGCATGAAGTTGCCCA
>QMSC01000232.1 GCA_003649515.1 Thermoprotei archaeon
TCTGTTTGTTCGAAAACTCATTAATGAACTTAGCTTACAAGACCATGTAAGAATGCTTGGATGGGTTCCAAAAGAAGATCTTGTGGCTTTATATAATGGGGCTGAGATGCTCTTATTTCCCTCCCTACACGAGAACTTCGGATTCCCTATTGTAGAAGCAATGGCTTGTGGATGCCCTGTGGTGACATCCAACACTTATGCAGTACCTGAAATAGTAGGTAATGCTGCCATACTCTGCGATCCATATGACTATAATTGTTTTGTTGATGCAATACTTAAGATCTTATCTGATTCGCAAACACGTGAAAAAATTGTTAAGAAAGGGCTTGAGAGAGCTAAATTATTTAATTGGGATGTACATATCGATAGAATCGTGAATGTATACAGTAGAGTGGCTAGCAAATTTAGGTGAAGAAATATGGTGCATGAGTTATTTAACAAGTATTTTGAAACACGTGCAAAGTACATACATAGATTAAAAAGCTGGAAGAGGAGTGTTTATCTAAATACTATTGGATGAAGGATTATATCGCGGACTATCTGCCTAAGAATAAAAAAGCGAAATATAGAAAACCTACAATGCCATATTGACATTCAATTTCATTGAACACTTCGATTTAGAGAATGCATTAAAACTATGTAAGCTCTGCTATACGCGGCTATCTAAAGGTGGCGTACTAATTCTCTTTACACCTAATGCAACAACCCCACTTGCAATACACAGCATTTATGATGACCTAACTCATAGGATAGGTGCCTTTACAGAAACTAGTATTGTCCAACTCCTTAACCTGGCAGGGTTTAATAGAATAATTGTATGCAATGTAAAGCCCTTTGGTAGGTATGATCATAGAATTGCAAAGAAAGTTTTAAAGATTATCGAAGCTATAGTCGTTTACATTACATGGCAGTTGATACGTTTAATGTATCTTCTAAATGGAGTGAAAGCACTCAGGATTGTTTCAAATGATCTCTTGGCAATCGGTTATAAGGATTAAGGTAACCTTAGTCGCTTAATGAGATGAAACATATGGATATGCGATCAAAAATATTACAATGTCTGTATAGATTCACATGGCTACAATATCTAGTAGTTACTATAATAATATTCTTCATAGTACTTCCATCAACAGCTTTGAATAACGTACCTTTTTATCATGTTGATCTTGTGAACGAGTATGCGTCGTATATAGCTCATAGTGAGTATATAACTAAAGTTAAGAATCCTTTATATTTCTGGTGGATGTATGGGTCTCAGATACCAACAAAGATCATATCAATATTCGTAATAATGCTTAAACATTTAATCAAGGATTATTTCTCTTTGTTCATTTTGCTGACAAAAATAAATTTCCTAATACAAACAGTAATAGCTGCCTTCTCTATGCTATTACTTACAAGAGAGTTATTCAAAAAGAATAGTCTGCTAAACATGGTGTCTGCACTATTATACTCATTAACTCCGTATTATCTGAGCGAAACAACATTCTACTCTGCACGTACATGGGCCTTCTCCTTAGTACCCCTTGTTTTATGGATTATCTACAGGTATTATCGACTCGTCTCGCAAAATATGCCGTTGCATGAGAAGGCACGTTATGTTATGGCAGGTGGTATTATATTTTCTATTTCATTCTTTAATCCCTTAGATAGTGTTATTATTGTCGGCATTCCAGCAATTTTGCTATGTTTAACTATATTCGTACATATCTTAACTATTGAGACTAACACGCGTAAAGCATTGAGATATTTAGCCTATGTAACATCAAGCCTTGTTGTATCTTTAATGTTGTCTTTGTATTTCTTACCTTTGCAACTGTACTCATATACTATTGATTGGCCATTAAAACCCGTTCGTAGCATAAGCGGATACGAAGAGAATTTCGTGAAGCTATTCATTCCAAGCTTCATAGATGCGTTGCAGGCCATAAATATGGAGCATAAGTATCATTTTACACGTATATGGCCGTTTAGAGATATCATTAGATATCCATCATTAGCTTATTCTTTAATATTGGTATTTCTATTAGAGTTTTCTTTAGTCTTAAGTAGTAGGATTAAGTTTAGAAATTATGGAGATAGAATGACAATCTCTATATTCTATATAATTGTTTTAGTAGGGCTTGTAATGATATACATATCTACGAATAAAGACCTCTATGAGACTATCAGAAGTGTTATACCATATGCAGTTTATCTTAGAAGGCCGCATAGGCTTTTGATATTTTGGAATATAGCTATCTCGTTGAGCCCGGCCTTCATTGGATACATTACCGCTAAGCATAAGATTTGTATAACAAAAACTCCAAGAAACTTTAATTATAGAACACTGATAACTGTGTTTCTGCTAGCTATTGCTTGTACTTACATATTAGGTGCGCTCACTTGGGCATATTCAGCACCGTTTTCAGTATTAGCAAACTATGAGCCAGTATATTCCTCGTACGCAAAGTCATGGAGACAAGATGTAGTTAAACATGTCTGGGATCGTTTAAATATGTCCAACTCACTACATAGAGACCTTACTGTAACATATATTGGTGGAATTCATGCATTTAGTTACAACTATCCGGGGTTTACAGATAGTCAGGATACATTTATGTGGACTAAACACTATAAATATTCACCGTCTTATAAGGACATACTATCACTATATGGCATTAAATATGTAATCACTGAAGAAGAATTGGGCAAATCACTACTTCTACCTCTATACTATGAATACGATGGTATTGAAATAAA
>QMSC01000233.1 GCA_003649515.1 Thermoprotei archaeon
AGAGGATTATTATTGTCACGCAGCAGCCTTTTAATGAAGCTTTTGTAAAGAAGGCTCAAAGCCTAGTCATGAAACCCATAACAGTGCTTTACGTATCCCTAAACAAAAGGGAAGTAGAGAAGCGGATTACCCTACCTTAAAGATATAGGCTTCTCCTATTACTCACTGAAAAACATCAGAAGCAGTTGAAGGAGTAGAATTAGAAAAATGTTTAAAAATACTATTAGAGTTAATGAGGAAAATACTGGATGCTACTATTTGGAACTCTGAGCATTCGGACTTTCTACGTCCTATATGCTCTAAATGATGGTCGGAGAGTTGAGCTTGCTACTACTGAGGGTTTACGTGTTATTAGTAAAGATTCTAAATAGACATATTAAACATGATGTGTTCAAGTTAATGTAGTAGAAGTATCCACTTCCATGGTTTAAGTATATCATAAGAGGGAGTACAGAGAGCTATAATTCCATATTTATCCAGTATTGCTATCATAGAATATGCATACTCAATAAAAGTATACAATCTTAAATTTTTGATATCCTCCAGACGTATCTTCACGTCATCAATGAATTTCTTTAAAGCCGTTGTAGATTCATTATACCTGGTATTGCCTTTAAGATGAACGTAGAGGGTAGTTACATTAGTTAGTAGACTCAATATTATGGCCCTATATTTGATTTGAATTAGAATAGCACAAATCGAAAGATACCTTAAGTTTGCGAAAAAATAACGTACTTTATATAAGTCGACAATATCCAAATATAAAGACTGAGAAAGTTCGGGGCTTCTGGTAATAGGACTTAAATCTCGAATGTCTAAAGATGAAATAAATAGATTGAAATCTCTAAATAGCCGCCTTCATGATTATGAAATAGTGACTTATGACGAGCTCTCTGATAGGATAAAAACTTTTGTAAAGTTATTTCTATTAAGATTTGGTCTGCACACAATGTAAATATGTAAAACAAGTAGCTCTCTATACCTGAATTATCGGGTGTTACTATTATAAGAAAGAAGAGTAGTTTATTATCTTACAATTCAGATGTCTTCGTAAGCTATTAGTGTAGCCATTATGGCATTACTTAAATTTTGCAGCGCAAAAGGCCTCCGCGTACTCATTTTACTATTAAAGCACTGGGTATGAGAGCATTATATCGTAATCTAGTCTTCAATGTTATTCAGTCAGTACCAGGTCGACTCTCTATTAACTTGCTCTACATATGTCCTTACTAGTATACCAAGAAGCATGACCGCGATTGATAGATATACCGATGAAGATACCTCTAGTACTGTATAGTGTATGAGGCCTGGTGCTAACCTTAAAATAGTTGAGAAGAACACTATCAAAGAACATATCTCACCTAATATATGCGCGAGAGAGTGAGCAGGGAATAAGTACCCCACGATTAGGTTTCTGATAAAGTCGACTATGGCCATTATTATCAATGCAATCGCTATTATCTGTAGTACGTCCGGTGTCGTAATCAAATGCCTACCTAGGGAGCCTGAGAGCTGTTCAAGGACCTTCTTCATGATCAGTATAGCGGTTTTTAATGACAAGATAATAAGCGTTAAGTAGAACTCCAGCCATGGAGCTACAAATCCCTCTATGAAACTGTCAACGAGAGTTCTACCTTCTCTCATAATTCTCTCCACTTTACTCTTCTCTTTTTACCTCAGGATATTCAATTTTATGTTCAGAAAAGCTAGGTATATACTTTACATTGAAATGCACAATGGAGAGTTCTTCACTCATGTATGTCTGGTTTACGACAAGGTGGTATACGGATACCATTTAAAATAATATTAAGTGTCATATACCAATAACTTCTAATTAACCCGGAGGTGCATACGGGATCGTCGCTGAAAATTTTCAGGGAAGTTTTGGTCGCTGAAAACCTCGTAAGGGCTTTCCATATGACCACTATTAGTAGTTAGTAATTAGCCTAAGGGTAACACGTACACTATCCATCATAAATTAGGGTAGAATCGTAAAATTGGGTCAATTAGTAAGAATCGATCATAGGAAAATGTGGAGTAATGAAGGGGAATTTACAGCTGGCTTGTAGATAACATAGATATTCTCGCCGAAGCAATGGACATGGATTTAGAGGTAATAGAAGTTGAATCGGAGGTAGACGAATTCCGCGTAGATATAATAGCTAGAGACCTAAGCGGGGAGGACAGGATAGTCGTAATAGAGTCGCAACTTAGTAGGACGGACCATGAGCATTTAGGAAAGATAATTACCTATGCCACTGGGAGGAACGCCTCAGCTGTAGTCTGAATTAGTCCAGAATTTAGAGAAGAGCATAGGAGTGCTCTGGACTGGCTAAATAACCAAGCTCTATCTCAGAATTCGTAAGATATACAACCCCTTACTCGTAACTTATTACAGCTGTCTTAGATATATTGCTCGTTAAAGAGCATATAATTTAAATAAATTCGACGATAATTAATAAGTGATGAGCGTAGTCTTGGATGTCGTTATTGAGGATAGCCAACTCTGCTATACATGGGGTACAAAAGAGGATGAGAAGAGAAGGAATAGAATTCGTGAACTAATAGCAAGTAAAATCAAGGACTTTTCGAAGGAGTACATAAAACAAATAGTTTCGAAATACAATAGTCTTGAAGTCAAGCTGTACTTCTACTGTAAACGTCTAGAGCAGGATCTAGACAATTTAGTAAAGCTTACACTAGATGCACTATTCTACTCCGCTAGGAATGAGCCTGGCTAT
>QMSC01000234.1 GCA_003649515.1 Thermoprotei archaeon
ATAAGGACATACTATCACTATATGGCATTAAATATGTAATCACTGAAGAAGAATTGGGCAAATCACTACTTCTACCTCTATACTATGAATACGATGGTATTGAAATAAAACAAGTTCCACATGAAGTAGAGCGTATATATGTGGGTTATCCTCTTTTAGTTATAGGTGGATCAAATACTTTATCGGTTACACCAATATTAATGAAAGATTTAGTTCAGGAAGTACTGCACCTTTTAATGAACGACACTCCTACTCTAGTTCCGATATTTGCTAATAGCCTATCACTTGAGCAGTTCAACTTCTCTATATCAAGAATCGATACTATAGTCCTTCATAACTCAGGCCTGCTTGATTTGATAGCACTACAAGGTATGTATCACCACTGGAGTATACCTATAGTAGACATACGTGAACCTCAAAAAGTGAAAAAGGTCATAGATATAGGTTGGAAGTTCTTTGAGCCAATATATTATGGATATATTGCCCCCAGCGGTATGCATGATTCTGTATACGGTCAGGTTACCTATGGCGACTATGCATTGTATGTAATCGGTACCTCTAATCCCCTGAAAAGGAGTCTTACTATTAAATTTGATGGAACATATACATTAATGCTTAGACTGGGTAGATTCTCAGTAAACGACATTCCAGAGCTAAATATTGTAATTAAACAAAATAATGAAATGATACGGAGCTCTACTATTAAGATACTCTGGTTAGGCTTTAGATGGGTTACCATAGACTTGGGTAGCATATCGCGAGGCGATTACGCTATAGTCTTAGCTCCTCATGGCAAGCTCTACATTGATAATATAATCATAGTCCTTCCAAAGACATGCTTTAATGAATACTATGAATGGGCTTCACGTTTAATTAGGTCTAAACACATTATTTACATATATGAGCCTTCATCATATACTGAAAGCCTAACTGGATACGCGAGTCTCTTACCAGTAAAATATAGCGCATCCGATCCCTCGCTAGGTGTTCTTCTACTCTACAACACTTCAGAAATTAAAATAAAATCCCACATAGCGGAGGGCAATTATTTACTATTCATTAGATATAAAAGTACAAATCCCCAAGCAATAAACGTTACAGCAACTATAAGCAATAAAGAAGTACCTTTAACAGAGATTGCACGCTCTATAGATGATTACGGTTGGCTTCATATTCTTTATTTCTTAAGAGTA
Source organism: Thermoprotei archaeon (assembly GCA_003649515.1). GTDB lineage: Archaea > Thermoproteota > Thermoprotei > Thermofilales > B20-G17 > B14-G17. The sequence continues at coordinate 1,194 of QMSC01000234.1, forward strand.
AATAGTACGGATAGTAACAATGTATTAACGTTGAAAATTCGTAGTATTTGCAATAGTGTTTATATAGATTTTTCGTCTTTAATAAGCATGTATGCTTTAAGAAACATATATTCTATTCCTATATCTTCTAGCGTAAAAACAAATCTTGAGATGTTTCGAGTAGGAAGAATTAAATGGAATTATGTCCTAAAGTACAATAAAGCTATTGCCGGGGAAATAACGTGCTTTAAATCGCCTTGTATTGTAGTTTTTACTTGGCCAATGAGATTGCCTAGTGAGTGGATTATGAAAGTCGAAGAGGAAACTATAATACCCGTGAAAGCTTTATACATGCTTCATGGATATATATTGGCACACAAAGGCGTACAGAATTTTGAATTATATTATAATCCTCCAATATTGATCTTGTTTACTCGAGCTATATCTATAACTATGTGGTTAATTGTACTCATATATCTCTTATTAATTATACCGATAGCCAGATTAATACATAGATTAGATAAGAACTGGAAACTAAGGAGATTGAATTAATTGAAAGTAGCAATATACGTATCTCGCTTTTTACCAGCTACGGGAGGCATAATATTCCATGTCACTTACTTAGTCAATGATTTAATTAGGCAAGGAGTTAATGTGGAAATACATACTGGTAATGTAATCACCCTTAACAAGAAGAGAATAATGTTGAAGCGTTCACATATAGAGGTTCTAGGAAAAATTGGAATAGTTATTGAGAGAGATTTACTACCTATATTTCCACTTCATATTAGAGCTTTTGAGAAAAGTGACGCAGATGTATTGAACATACATGGTTACGCCGAACTCTTTACTTCTAATCTTCTACTCACCCTTCGTCGACTTAAGAAACCGATCATCTTAACAAGTCATGGAGCTCTTCAAACAACGTTATTGGATATATATTATACTAACTCGATATTTCAGACCGGAACCATGATAGCTAAGAGAGCATTTGCAAAAAGTATTACCTTGAACCTACTAAGGAGGTATGTTGATACCATAATTGCATCTTCCGATGAGGAAAAAAGTATGCTTCTATTACATGGTCTTAATGCTGAAAGAGTGATTATTATTAAAAATTTTGTACCAGATCAATATTTTGCATATAAACCTGATGATGATTATATATCGAGAATTTTGGAACAGTATGCAGTAGAACCATATAACTATGTGATTACAGTGTCAAGAATTGACTATAATAAAGGATTGCACCAAGTAGTCAAAGCGTTGGCATGCCTTTATAAGAGCGGAGTTAGGAAAATTAAATATTTAATTGTAGGTCCTGATGAAGGCGCTCTTAACTTTATACTTTCCCTTAGTGATAAGCTTGGCATAAGGCATAGTGTAGTATACTTAGGTAAAATTACTGACAAGAAAATAATATTAGCTTTGAATAGATTTTCTTTAGCGTTTGTGTACCCGCTATATGCTGGTGCTGCACATTCTCTAGCCGTAATAGAGGCTATGTCTCAACGTACCCCTATTATAGTTTCCAATACACTTAATTCGATATGTAAGCATG
>QMSC01000235.1 GCA_003649515.1 Thermoprotei archaeon
GTAACGAAGTCGAGCTCTCCGAACTCAAGCCTGAAATAGCCGATATTCCTCGTCTCTTCAAAGAGTGGAGACGGCGCCATTAGAAACGGTAGCACAGATAGGTGAGAGGCAACCACACACTCGACAAGCCTTGAGGCGAACTCTGGATCTAGGAGTTTATCTTTGAAATAGACTAGGGGATCCGCAATTTCGTGGGTCCTCGCGTATATAACCTCGTAAATAAAGGGGTCTCTGAAGTAGACTTTAGGCGTAGTTCTAAAGTCTATCTGGGGCTCATGGCCCGCGATCTTGGCTTCGTACATTAGTAACATGGATTTAGTGCCTATCAGGTAGTTGAGATACCTCTCGAGTTCGCTAATCTTAATAGTATGAGGGAAACCCAGAGTTCTTGTTGTCTTTTTCATCTCCTTATGGAGATCTATTTGAGAGGATAGGTGCTCACTTAGCCATCTGAGAAGGGTGGTAAGGACAAACTCTCTTAAGCCAAACTTCTCGGCGTCTCTGACCATTAGATCATAGAAATCGTCGTACACAGATCGGGGTATTACCCCATCCTTTATGTACGCGTCGGCCGACACTGCAAAGCCTCCGGTTAGGAGGTAGCGATTTAAGAAGCCATGAAGTCTACCGCCATACTTGCTGACTATCTCGTAAAGCACTGAGCTTATTTCCGAGTCTATAGTCGTTAGTTCCTTTAACATGTGGTATCGAGTTCCGATACGCATTAAATACTTGGAGTACATATATTTCTCGAAGTCGCGGTCGAGAGTCTCGACGTATTCTACAAATCTCATAGGATACAAGATTTGGTTCGCGCCACTGGGTATAGCTGTAGCCGCCCGTCCCTGTCTACCCTTAAGAAGCCTGCTAGCCTCAGCCAGATCCATTGAGTGACTACCAGTAGTGTATATGAGGAAGTTTTCATCAACCAATCCTCGATCGATTATGTTCTTTATTTCGAGGGCCCATCCTCTATAGAGAGACGATTCATCTATAAAGATGAAGAAGGGTTTCGCGACATTATTTTTCACTGCATCCTCATAGTACTCGATTAGAATGTTACGCAGTACACCTGGACGCCCACTGGAAAGCGCTGATTGTAGTTCTACATCATCACAGGTTATGTAAAGTATTCTTCTAGGGTTAACTCCTTCTCTTGTCAAAGCGTAAATAAGCATTTTTATCATTGTGGTCTTTCCTACTCTCCTAGGACCTCGAACGGTAACCACGCCTGTTAAGTTCTTCTTGAAAATCCTCCTATAGAGGAGTATGAAGAGCCTAGGGCGCCATGGTACAGCGCTTCTTGTAAAGGCCGTTAAATGAGGATCTTTCTTGTACCACTCGGAGTCATACCACCAAGGATTCCAAATACTCAAGTCAATACCAGCATATTTATCCCTCATAATCCATTACCTCTCCTGTTTCTCTGGTAATATAGTCCAAGGGTGAAGTCTTCCCTAGAAGCTTTTCAAGTCTGCTAAGCCTCGTATTTATTATGGCGATACTAGTCTCGATCTCGCTGAGCTTATCCCATATTTTTTCAACATCGGAGCTACGGGGCTCGCTTATCTTTTCTAAGATAATTTTCTTCACATAGCTATATACAGAGAGGTTCTCTTTTCTAGCTAGCTCTACCAATTTCCTCCATTCTTCCTCTTTGAGCTTTACGTTAACCTGCTTGATACCTACTTTGGCCTTCATAGTTACCATTCTAGTACCAATATAGTACCTCGAGGTATATAAGGGTTACCAATAAAGGTACCTTATATGATACCAGAATTTCAAGTAATAGGTACCAATTATGGTACCTAAAAGATACCTCATTCCTAAACATACATATGCCACACCTATCCCAGCTGAGAATAAGTACACAAACTTCACTGGCTTTTTAAGGTGCTTATTTTCATTTCTAAATCCTGATTTTTCAACCGAGGCTTTATAATATATAAAAAGTAAGGTAAAGGAATGAAGTTACTTGATTATTTTATTAAGATGATGTATAGTAGTCTCTAGCTAGAGATGAATCCCTTTGTACTATAATACTCCTACACTTTTTTGCTCTTCGCTGTAGCTCTTACTTTGCTGGGTTAATTAGTAACTAGGGGTATTTAGTACGAAATACCAGGTGCTATCAAACACTCTCCCCATTGTTATCTAGGATTCCTATTTACGTGGGTTTTCACTCCATATAGGTTTTTCATTACCCATATTATCCTCGACTACGGAGACATCTTGCATCATCCTCAGCACTTTCATTATTGAAAATAAATTTATTAAACTCATAGTACTTGCCATCTTCATAGTACTCGAAATACGATAGCATACTAACATCGATAAAGTTCCTCCTTGTGGATTTCCAACCATTAAGATCAGATCCCATATCGACCTCACGAGTTAAAAAACTTAGTCAAGTACGATAGCCTAAAGGACTCTGTAACTATCCTTTCCTCCTCTACTTTCAAAACTACTCCTCCTTTTTGATAGATTTTTCACTTCATTTCTTCAGTAAATACCAATCTACCTTATTTATCCACTAATTTCATTATTTTCCATAGCCATTCTTTTAAAAATAGGTGTGTAGGAAGGATTAGTGTTTACTATTGCTAGAAGATAAAAGATTGTTTGTTAATAGAGAAGATGTGGCTTTAGACTCTCTAGGAATTACGATATCCACGGACTTCATCTAAAGGATTCCCATACTTTCTGGTTAAAAGCTCTGAATTCATAA
>QMSC01000236.1 GCA_003649515.1 Thermoprotei archaeon
ACTTCTACGAGGATAAACTTGGGCATAACCCTTTAATTAATGTATATAAGGCAATAGAGCTATCAGTTTGCAAAGCTGCAGATTTGGTGATATGCTTCAATCCCTATGATAGAGAAAGACTAGCTAAGGATGGTGTTTCCTCAGAGAAAATTATTGTGTGGAAATTTAATGCTCAAGCTGAAAGAAGTTGTGATAAAGAGAATATTCTTAGCAGGATTCCTTTAGCTATTCGAAGTCGTATAGAAAATAAATTTGTTGTAGGATTCTTAGGAGCAAACTATACTCTTAACATAATAGCTGTTAAGTATATCCTGAAAATATCTGAGAAGCTTCCAAAAGATATAGTATTTCTCATCATAGGCTCTGTAGCAGAAGCATTTAAAGGAGTCAAGGTGTCCTCTAACGTTATCTTTACAGGTTACGTAGAGGATGTAAAACCATATTTAGCAATTACCAATGTCCTATTAAACCTTAAGTTTACTTCTGATACAGGAATCGAAGCAAAGATGTTTGACTACTTATCCTGTGGTAAACTCATTATATCGACAAGAATTGGTGCGGTAGGCTTCGAACATTTTCCAAACATCATAATCGTGGACAACCTTAAAGATGCTGTGCGCGAAATAGTTAGATTATATAGAGAGTGGAGTACTAAGATAAAGAGTAAAACTCGAGGATTAGCCCTCATGGGGAGAGATTTGTATGGTGAAGTTTAACGAAGACTATTTTTAGAGGTAAGGGTTCAGACTATAAAAGGGGTTATGAAGTAATAGAAGATCAAGTTAAAACGTTTATTGGACCCTTTGTGTCAAAATATGTTAATCCTTACCCCGACATGAGGATTCTGGATATAGGGTGTGCTTATGGGTATTTACTAAGATTTTTTGATGATGCAGGGTGTAAAATCTACGGCATTGACACATCGGGTATGCTATTAAGCAGGCACAGAGGATCACGAAAGCTAAGTTGTATGTATGGGATGTAGAGCGTGGATTGTCGGTGTTTTCAGATAATTTCTTCGATCTCGTTATAATACTTCATGTGATAGAACATTTACGTTCTCCATACAATGCTCTCAAGGAATCCACCGCGTACTAAGACCTGGAGGTAAACTTGTCGTTAGCTCTCCGAATCTTAACGCCATAGCTAGATTATTGTAAAGCTTATTGGGAAAGAAAGAGACTGGCATGGATTTCATGATGAGATCCACATCTACTTGTTTACACCATTGAGCCTAAGATTTCTTGTTGAAAGATGTGGTTTTAGAGTACTTGCAGTCGAAGCTCCATTAATGCCTCTGCGAAAAGCACCTCGAATTATCAATAAGATTGCTAATAAGTTTAAGCTTGGAGGTATAGTGTTTCTCGTAGCTGTGAAACGGGGATAGGAAATGCACGTGTTAAAGCACAAGCACGCGATATGGTTTATATATACCACGTTGATTTTGACGTATGCTATAGTATGTAAGCTCTGGCTTATTTCTGAAGCTATTAATAACCCGATTCTGTATGTACAAGGAGCTAAACCAGTAGCTAAGTCTGCTTACTACTCCATAAAGGATATAAGTACTCTATGGTCTCCAATTTTAAGTATACCAGAGCCAGCTACCCCGCCCTGTGTACTTGTCGTAGCGTGGGTATATGCTCTCCCCTCTAATGTATCTTGGATAATCAGAGAAGCTTTTCTACCATTCATAGGTGGTGTATTGCTTAGTATTTTCATGTTATTGTTCATGAAGAACTCATTTCACGACAGACCCTGTAATGATAAGCTTGCTCTATTTGCAGCTTTCGTTAGCGGTTTTATTTATGAAACAATACTTTTATCTCCTTGGGTCGACATTTGGATTAAAGGATTTAGAGCACTACTTCCACTAACTTTAATATTCTTAATGTTGACACTCAGTAAGCTCGACAATGTCCCCTCTCTGATTATCCTCTCAATGCTTACGGGACTATCATTAGTTTCCTTGTATGATATTAGAATAATTCTAGCCTCGATAGCTTTGATGTTTGTATTGACTGTAATTTATGTGCTTAGCAATAAGACGAAAATATATGAGACCTATTCTCTTAATAAGAGACTAGTTCTTGTTTTCATAGTAATAGTAGCCATAACGTTTATCTTAAGAGTAGTGCCGAATATGATAATTATGGATCCTAAGATATCAAATCCATTTGGAGGCATTAAAACCTTAACTTTACCCGTTATTGTTGGTCACTATGACCTTGTTTCAGTGCTGGGACTACCGTTTCCATTATTGAAAAACATAAAAATTGCACATGCTATTTCAATACTATTCATAGCTTTCGCGTTAGGGCATATTCTACTCTCAAAACATTCGAGGGAACTACGTCGAGTTACATTGATACTTATTCTTGTTCTCATCTTTACTGCATCTAGCATCTATAATTCTTCGCCACTTAAAATTATCCAGCAAAGCTTGGTAAAAATGGCCATTCTAGATATCAATATTGGTGTTCTATTCCGAACTCCAAGATTTTTCACTATGATAAACTATGTGATTCTATCTATGCTCATTGGATTGTCTGCTTACATAATTGCGAGTGATTTAAAACAGAAGGTTTTCAAAAATATCTTCCTGACCTTACTATTATCTTTTATTGCAAGCTTAGCATACATTAATGTATACGCTAATAATAGTGATATCAGTCCACCTTGGCAAAAAGCTTGCTCTCTGCCGAGATATTACTACGAC
>QMSC01000237.1 GCA_003649515.1 Thermoprotei archaeon
TATCAGGTCCTCTTTAGCTCTCTCCAAGAGGCTTTTAGTGATCTTATAGCTACCCTTAACCTTCTCGTACTCCGTGGGGTCCGGGAACCTCTCCTTCTGGATTCTCGTAACATAGAGCACATCTAGCTCTGGCAGAACTTTCTCCAAGAGGCTTTCCTCAACAGAGTTGATCTTCTTTAGCTCGAGATAATCCCTTACCTCAGGCCTTATCCTTAAGGGCTCAGGAGAAATCAAGTAAAGCCTCCTTATACTGAATAACGTAACCCCGTAGATGAACGATGTTGCAGCTCTCCCGTACTTTAAGTCTCCGAGAACGCCTATGTTTAACCCATCGATCCTCCCATGGAATTTTCTAATAGTGTACAGGTCTATCATAGCTTGCGTAGGGTGATGGCGCATCCCATCCCCAGCATTTATTACAGGAGCTTCAGCGACCTGAGCAGCGAACTTAGCAGCACCCTCTATCCTGTGCCTAACAACTATTATGTTCGCGTAGCTGTCCAGCATCCTAATAGTATCGGCGAAATTTTCGCCCTTTGCGATAGAGGACCTCGAAACTTCCGCTAAATCTATGTACTTCCCGCCAAGCCTCAGAATAGCTGTTTGAAAACTAAGCCTAGTGCGCGTACTTGGCTCGAAAAATGCTGTAGCCATGACGTAGCCTTCCAAAAGGTTTAGTCCCCTCTTAGCGTACTTTAACATCTCGTCCGTCACTCTGAATAGCTCCTCAAGCTCCTCCCTTTTGAAATCAGTTATCGCAAGGACATCCCTTCCCTTAAACACTAGCCCTCACCTCCCTCAAGTAGCTCATGATCTTATTGTAATAGCTTCGAGGCATTAAGCCTGTGAAGAAAAGATAGTCGACTATCTGAGATAGAGAAGCCAGGTAATCGAGATTGACCTCTAGCTTCCCTAAAGTCTCTCTAGCCCCCTGTTCCCTGTCGACTATGACAAAGGCCTCCTCGATCTCGAAGCCACAGTCTCTGAGGACTTTCACGCCCCTGGCTAGCGTACCTCCAGTGGTTGAAACATCGTCCACGAGCATGATCTTTGAGCCCTCTTCAACATGGCCCTCCAATAGCCTCTCTGTTCCGTGACCCTTCCTCTCCTTTCTTATATAGACCAGCGGCTTACCCATCTCATAGGCGATCGCCGTAGCTAGCGGAATGCCTCCCACCGCGAGACCGCATATTGCATGGAAGTCCTTCTCTCGAAGCCTACGGACCGCTAGCCTGATAACTCGTCTAAACTCCTCGGGAAAGGACGGCAAGATCTTTAGGTCTACGTATATGGGGCTCAAAGCTCCTGAGGTGAGCCTGAACTCTCCTACTTTAATGCATCCCACCTTATAGAGAATTTGCGCGAGCTCTCCTATCATCCCTTTAGCGCCCTCCGTTCCGCCTCTACAATTCTCCTAGCCACATCCTTCGGCTTCAAGCTCAGGGTTATGCTTCTGCCCACTATTTCGAAGTCTGCACCCGCCCTTATTGCAGCTGCTTCCTCAGCTCCCTGAACACCTACTCCTGGAGACAATATGAGTAGCTTATCTCCAACCCTTTCCCTGGCCCTTTTAATGGATTCCAAATCCGTTGCGCCGACGATTATGCCATCAAGGTTTAAGCCTAAAGAGTATTCCACTAAGAGGTCGAAGTTCTCCCTAAACAGTTTACCGTTTCTATGGCTCATTAAAGCTACTCCGTAGATCCCCAGTTCTCTATTACGATGCTTTTCTACTACTCCGCCGTAGCCCATGGGGAAGAGCTGCACTATCACTCCATCAAACCCTATTTCCTTGAGCTTTCCTAGGGCATAGTCCACTACATCGGGGATGTCGGAGAGCTTGAAATCTGCTATGAAGTAAAACGAGTCTCCATAATCGTATATGATATACTTTACACCTTCCACTCCTACGGATAGCAGTAGTGGAAGTCCTATCTTTACGCCGACTACTAAATTCCGGAGATCCCTCAGCAAGCTTCTACAGAGATTCAAGAGCATGAGAGGTGAAGCCTGATCCATTGCACGGAGGAAATCTAGTGCCAGAATAAGCCTCGAATCCTTCTCATGGCTCAGCGATACGAGCTTATTCTTCAAAGCCCTCTTCAATCAACGAGGAAATATGATATAAATATATCGTTTCAGTAAATTTGTGGCTCATTCTCATGAATTATCAAAAGTCCCTAAACTCGGTCCAGATGCACTATTACTGCCGCCAAAGGCAACACCTATTATAAGACTTATAGAGCTGAGAGACTTATAGAAAATGGTATCCTTCCTGAACTCTCTAGTAAGAGACGTCAGATCCTCCATTGAAGAGCTTCTGAGGCAACATGACCTCGTATATGAAGCTGTCCCTCTTGAGTGGGAGCAGGGAATTCCTCTCGGCAATGGAATTATAAGAGTTTTCCCAGCCATACCTGACACCTAGCGCGATGCATATTTCTACAACCTCAGGGCTGAAGGAGCGTTCCTTGCATCCTCAAAACTATCGGAGGGAAGGGTTGAGTACGTGATAGTAGCTAGTGAGAAGAGAGGTAAGTGTAGGATTAGGAACCCCTTCGACAACAAAAGAGCCGTTTTACTCGGGACAAGTACTGGAAGGGAAAGAACGCTAGAAGGAGAGGTATTAGAGTTTGAGACTGAAAGCGGCTCTACTTACTTCCTCTATCCTGAAGGGAAGAGACCAAGAATAGAGGACCTGCAAATTCAAGTTCCAA
>QMSC01000238.1 GCA_003649515.1 Thermoprotei archaeon
GCAATGAGCTTTTTCAGAAAACTCCTAAAAGACAAATTGTGTGGATGTCTCATAGAGATGCTGTCGTAGAACCACCTCCTGCCTCCATAGTGCTTGCGAAAACTGCAAATACTCCTGTAGCCGCTTTCAAGTTACGTGAAAAGCCGATTTACTGCGTTCAATTTCATCCGGAAGTCCGCCACACCAAATACGGCTTGAAGATTCTAGAGAACTTCCTCTATTCTGTCTGTAAGTGCAAGGGGCTATGGAGCCTAACTAACATAGCGCAGGAGATAGTGAAGGATCTGCGAAGGACGGTGAAGGACGGTAATGTTCTGATCGCTGTAAGCGGAGGCATAGACTCGACAACCACAGCATGTTTGATGAAGGAAGCCATAGGACCTGAAAGAGTTCACTTAGTAGTAATTGATACGGGTCTCTTGAGGGAGGGGGAGGCAGAGAAGGCTAGAGAGCTCTACGAAAAGCTAGGGTTTAAGTACGTGCACCTTGTAGACGCCAGGAAAACATTCTTGGAAAGGCTTAAAGGAGTAACCGATCCCGAGGAGAAGAGAAGAATCATCTCTGAAACGTACTTTTGGGTCCTAGATGAAAAGGCCCGAGAACTCTCAATGAAATACGGTCCGTTCAAGTACATGGCTCAAGGGACTATATATCCTGACCGTGTTGAGAGCGGTGCAACTGGGAGGTCTACGGCCAGGATCAAGAGCCACCACAACGTAGTGCTAGCACACTTATCAAGCTTAAAGAAGGTAGAGCCGCTCAAGGACTTGTATAAGGATGAAGTTAGAAGACTTGCATCGAGCATTGGAATTCCGAGGGAAGTCGTTGTAAAACATCCGTTTCCAGGTCCAGGTTTAGCCATAAGGGTAATCGGTGAGGTAACGGAAGAGAAACTACGGATACTCAGGAAAGTGGACGAGATCGTAGAGGAGGAGTTCAAGAAAGCTGGATTATACGAACAGGTATGGCAGGCATTTCCCGTACTCCTGCCCTTTAAGACTGTAGGAGTAATGGGTGACGAAAGAACCTATAGGTATGCTATAGCCATTAGAGTTGTCGTGAGTGAGGATGCCATGACCGCTGAATTCGCAAAGCTGCCCTGGAGCTTGTTAGAGCGAATAAGCACTAGGATAGTAAATGAGGTTGAAGAGGTAAACCGCGTGCTTTACGACATCACAAATAAGCCGCCTGCAACGATAGAGTTCGAGTAGCCTTCTCCTTCTACAGTCGGAACACTTAACCTCCTCCTTTACAGTAAGCCTCTCCTTATCTAAAGTCACCGTTTTTCGAATAGGTCTTTACTACCATAATTGCATTTCCTTTAGTATCCTTAACCTCACGTCAAAGACCTTCTGCCGTGAGGCTTATGAGAAAGGCTTATGTGAGTTCTGACCGTTAATAGTACCGGTCCGCGTTATGCCCCTTCCAGCTAAATATGGTGGTAAGCCAGTTCGCACGAAGCCTTTTCCCACAGTTAATGACATCTCGGGCAGAGCTATAGGTGATGCAGAAATTAAGGAAGTGTTGGAAGTCTTAAAGTCCGGCAAGCTTAATCGAGTTTACGGAGATAAGGTAAGGAGCTTTGAAGCTAAGTTTGCGGAGTTCATGGGCGTCAAGCACGCCATCGCCTCCACGTCGGGAACCGCTGCGATTCACATAGCCCTAGGAGCCATAGGTGTGAGTCCGGGCCACGACGTTATCACGGCTCCAATAACTGACATGGGCACCATTATTCCAATCCTCTTCCAAGGCGCTATTCCCCTGTTCGCCGACGTTACTGAGGATACTTTCAATATAGACCCTCGATATGTGGAGAAACGCATAACTAACAAGACACATGCTATAGTTCCAGTACACTTGTTCGGAATGCCCGTCGACATGGATCCAATAATGGAGATTGCGGAGAAGTACGGTTTATATGTAATAGAGGATTGTGCACAGGCATACCTTGCTGAGTATAAAGGCAAAGTTGTGGGCACAATAGGCCACATGGGATGTTTTAGCCTTCAGCAATCGAAGCATATAACGGCCGGTGATGGCGGAGTGACCATAACTAACGACGACGAGCTTGCACGACGAGCTGCGTTATTCGCTGACAAGGGTTGGGATAGAAAAAGAGGGAGGGAGTACGTCATGTTAGGGTTAAACTATAGGATGACGGAGCTCCAGGGCGCCGTAGCCTTAGCTCAGCTCCCTAAGCTCAAATGGATCGTTGAGAAAAGGAGAAAGCTTGCAGAGAGACTAACTGAACAGATAGAGGAGCTTGAGGGGCTAAATCCCCTCCCTAGAATAAGGGGCGTTAAGCCATCCTATTGGCAATATCCCATTCGAGTTGAGCTAGATAGATTTAAAGTGACTTTAGATGAGTTCGCGGAAGCTCTAAAAGCTGAAGGAATTCCCTGTGGAGCTGGCTATATAGGCGAACCCCTCTACCTCAAGAAGCCCTTAAAGGAAAGGAAAACCTTCATGAAAACGAGCTTTCCCCTAGCTAATAATCCGTTTTACGGCCGCAACGTAGAGTACTATGAGGGCCTCTGCCCCACTGCTGAGAGAGTACTAAGGCAGCTAGTAGTAATACCCTGGAACGAATTCTACACTAAGGATGATGTGGACGACATTGCTGAGGCTTTAAGGAAGATAGTGAACTACTATACTTCACACCGCTGACGCAATGAATTGAGGGGTGATGGAATGCGCTCAAGTCCTGTA
>QMSC01000239.1 GCA_003649515.1 Thermoprotei archaeon
AGTCTACTGCGCTCTTCGATACCGGCGCTACCAAGAGCTTTGTCGACTTAGCACTCGCCGAGAAAGTGGGCTTCACTAGATATGACAAGCCCAGGGAGGTCATGCTGGCGGTTAAAGGGAGCAAAGCATGGGCCATCGGCTACATCGTCGCGAGGGTGGAGGTAGAGGGCTACGAGCTTCCGCTGGAACACGTATTCGGCGTGATCGAGGGGCTTAGGCACAGCGTTATAATCGGCATGGACATCATCGAGCTCTACGAAATGATACTGGATGTAAGAGAGGGGAAGGTTAGATTTAGAAGGTATCCCCCGACGGTAGAGCTCGTTTAATATGCGGAGAGTCGACCAAAACTACAGCATAAGTTTTAAACTGCTATGTGAGGTATAGCCATGGGTGTTGATATTACTCTCAGATTGCCTGAAGTAAACGTCAAGCGTATTAAGGAGCTGGGTGTTGATGTCGAATCTAAGCTCATCGACTTAATCCTCCAAGGGCTTAGCCTAGATCCTGAGGAGGAGGCTGAAGCTCATTTAGAGCTAGCTGAGAAGTTCTTGGAAGATGGGAGGAGGTTAGTAGATGAAGACCCGACTCAAGCTAGTGAGAAGTTATACAAGGCCGTCGAGGAATGCATTAAAGCATTAGCCACGCATCTCGGATTAAAGGACATAATAGAGAAGGTCGGAGAAAGAGGTAGGTGGACCGTCACCGAGTTGGAAAAAGCTGTTGAAGCTGAAAGCGATAGGATAGGGAGGTGGATCGAGGACGTGTGGGCTCATGCGTGGGTTCTACATGTGTTGGGGTTTCATGAGGCGAAGCTCGACAGCGAGGCTGTGAAGAGGAGGTTATCGTACGTGGAAAAGATCGTTGAGGAAACGAGGAAAATAATTGGACGTTGATGACGACCTTACTTCTGAGGAGAAATAAGGTATTTATTCTGGTAGGCTTAAGGCCATGCTCTCAAGCCCCCCTGTCCAAGTGGACCCCCAAGTTAGGGTCTGGGCCCGAGAAGAATCCTATGTTCTCTGCTGGTGCTCAAGCTTATGGGCTTCATAGCCACGGCGGCTGTGCTTGGGATAGTCTCGTGGGTAGGCTATACGCTTGCGGTAACGCCTCCGCCTAAGCCGATGGAGGAGATCGAGGAGGAGCTTAGAAAGGCTGAGAGGTCTATAACAGATCGTGCTGAGGAGCTTGTGGGAAGAAAGGTGGGGGAGGGAGCATGGCTGAGGATAGGTTGAGAGTTGAGTACGACAAGGAGGCTGACATATTGTACATAGGCTTTAGGAGGGCGGGGGTGGCTAACACCATACCCGTCTCAGACGATGTGTACATGGACCTTGGCGAGGATGGGAGGCCTGTCGGGTTGGAGATTTGGAGGGCCTCCGAGAACGCCATATCGCCCCTCTTGAAGATCATAGCCGAACACCTGAAGTCCATCATAGAACGTTGAAAGCCGTTCCAGGTTCAGTCTAACAACTAAGATCTTTCTACCGAAGGTAATATGAAGATCTTAACTGGAGATCGCGTGGTTCAAAAGCTTCGTGAAGTGCTGTCCAAGAGGAAGGAGGTTAAGCTGGCTTACCTCATAGGCTCCATAGCGGAGAGGGGATTTAGCTATCATGACGTAGACGTAGCGGTTCTGCTCGACTGTAGCCCTGGTGATAAGCTCAAGCTCCTAGGGGAAATACACAACGATATTTGTAAGGCTCTCTCCATAAATGATGATCGCGTAGATGTAGTCCCCATAGACGAGGTGGACTGGCACTTCAAATACAGAATTGTCAAGGGCATTAAACTGGTGGACAGGGATGGCATTAGCTCGCAGCTCATCAAAGAGCTTAACACGATCTACCCAGAGCTACGAATGCTGCTCGACCTCAACCTTAGGGAGTGGGTTAGAATGGATGATCCGAGAAGTATAGATTGGAGCATAGTTAAGAAGCGCATGGACTACGCTTTTAAAGCTGCGGAAATCCTCGATGAGATCCTAACTAGGCCTCTAGAGGAGATAACTTCATCGACGATACTCAAGCTGGCATTTGAGCGCTTAGTACACACGATGGTTGAGTCGATCCTAGACATCGCTCGGCACATAGTCTCGGTAAAAGGCTGGGGGCCTGCCGAGACATATCGAGACTACATCGAAATCCTCCATGAACAAGGAATCATACCGCCCGAGCTAGCCGAAGAACTCTACAAATTCATTGCTTGGAGGAACATACTAGTGCATAGGTACATCGAAGTAGATTATCCAAGATCGTATGAAGACTCGAAGAAGCTAGCCAGCATCGTAAGGGAGTTTGAAAAGCAGATAATCGAGCTTAAGAGATGCTGCTAGAGCTGGTAGCTTTAACACTAGCCGGAGTACATTTTGGGGTGCCACTAGCCTACTACTTCTACTTGAAGCGCGCATACTTGAACAAGCCCTGGAACATCGAGGTTGACGAAGACTACAGGCCCAGGGTCACGGTCATAGTGCCCACGTATAATGAGGCCAGGTTCATCCAGAAGAAGCTAGACAACATCTACGGCCAGGACTACCCGAGGAGCCTGGTGGAGGTGATAGTCGTTGACTCGGCGAGCGATGATGGAACCGCCGAGCTCGTCGAGGAGTGGGCTTCCGAGCATAGGGATGTGAACCTGAGGTTGATCAGGGAGGACAAAAGAAGGGGCAAGGCTCACGCATTAAATCACGCGCTAAGGTA
>QMSC01000240.1 GCA_003649515.1 Thermoprotei archaeon
CCTTCTGTGGCGTACTTAACGTTTTCACTTTTACCCTTTTTCCACGAATTAAGGATATAGGAGAAAAAGTACCTAGGAAGTTTAGCCAGTTTCTGCATTATAAATGCCTGAAGGTAGCGTTTAAGAGGATTGTATCGCGTGAAGTACGGTAACATAGCAATAATCCTATTCCTAAAAATGTAGTACTTCATGAATGGCGATGTAGTATGCTCACGATGATAGCTAGCTAACACGGGCAATGCCACAGACTTCCAGCCATGGGTCCAGAGACGCATGCATAGTTCAGCATCTTCATGGTAAGCAAACAGCTCCTCGGAGAACATCTTTCCATGCACGCATTTAAGTGCTTGTCTTCTTATGAGCATGCATGCACCAGAGATGTAAGAGACGTAGCTATACGTTTCAGGTATTTCATCAAGCTTGGAGCCTGCAAATCTTGGAATTGGAATCCCTAAGAAGTCCATGAAAAAGCCGCTACACTGTACTATCTCAAGAGGAGCATTCCGATAAATGCACATGACTCCCTGCATAACGCCAATTTTCTCGTCCTTTTCCGCGGACTTAACTAAATCCTGTAAAGCTTCGGGGACTAAAATGCAGTCATCGTTGACCACTAGAATGTAGTCTGCATCCTTACTAACAAGCCTACTTCCAATGTTATTCCCCACAGCGTAGCCTGTGTTTCTGCTTAGCCTATAAATCCTTACTCTTCCGTCACAAATGTTATCGGAAAGATATTCTAGTGTACCATCAGCAGACGCATTATCTACGATTATTAGTTCGGAGTTTGGGTACTGTTCAATCGTCGAGCAGGCAGCGTTAATGACTTCTTTAAATAGCGAACCCACTCTAGTTAGGGAGTTATACGTTAATATTAAAATCGAAACTTTAGGTAGGTTGCTGAACATGTCTTCCGATTAGTACAATGTCTTGTTTTTCTTAAATTTTTCCTATTTTGGAGGGCTTTCCTTCAATTTTGATGGAATTAGAATTCAGCGCTTTAGAGGCGTATACGCTTTAATCTTTAACCTGCTTATCTTTTCCCTTAAAAGATGGCAGTTTAGCGCTCTTAAAAGCTCGTTGGCTTTCTCCCTTTCTTCTTCAAGGATGTTTCTTCTCTCTTGAGGATCTTTCTCCATATTATAAAGTTCCAACCTGTTTTTCTCTTTATCAAGTATAAGATGGTAAGGATACTCTATAATAGAGTACTTTGCTATTCTTAGGTTAACTCTAGTAGTGTTATCCCTACTATGGGCTACTTCGCTAAAAACATAGGGTAGGGTTTTCTGCCTAATGACTTCACCGATGTAGGTTCTAGGAGTTTTTAAGCCGCACGCCCTAAGTATAGTGGGAGCAATATTTACGTGTCCGTAAGCCTCTCTCTTTCTCAATTCGATAGCGAAGAGATCCTCATTCCCCAGCACAATAAATGGTATATGAAGCAATTCCCTGTAAAGCTTAGGGTTATGGCCTAGTTCTCCATGCTCCTTAAGCACCTCTCCGTGGTCTCCAACAATTATCAGTATTCCATCATCCAGGAATCCTTCATCTTCAAGGTAGTGTACGAATTCTCTTACCTGAGTATCTATGTATAACAGTTGGCTACCGTAAAGGGATTTTACTATCCTAACATCCTTGTACATCTTCCTAGGGCTCATCTGTAATATTTCGCTCGCTAGCTTAGGATCCACTTTCAATAGGTACTCTTCACGAATATTATATGGGGAATGCGCGTCCATAAAATGTGTCCAGAGGAAAATTCCCTCCTTTACATAATATTCTTGAAGCTTATTGATCGCCGCTTTAACGACTGCTTCCGCGCTCGCGTAAGGAGTCTCAATCTTCCTTCCTCTTTCCCTTAATGCCTTTATTAAGCCTAGTATTCCAAGCGATTTCAAGGCTTTGCTAATAGCTTTCTTGACAGGATGTCTTTTCTTAAAAACCATTTTTCTATACAAGCTTTCTTCTCCTAAATCTATAAAGACTTTAAACCCTCTATGAAATCCAAAGAACTTAGAAAGAAAGGGGTTGTCATGAATCCCAATAGTAAGGTAACCGCTCTTTGAAAGCACTTCTACAAACGAAGTCCTCGGAGGCGCTAATCTCTGATAACCATTAAACATCAACGGGTAAGTTGAGGTGAATAATGAAATGAAGGCGATAGGTGTACCGGGGCCTTCTGTGAAATACAGCTTGATTGACATCCCTTTCTTAGACAGATTGTATAAAAAGGGGGTATAGGTACTGCTCAAATAATCGGCGCGAAAACAGTCGATAGTTATAAGGAAAATGTTTTTCCTCAAAGCCATGGCACTTACCCCTGCCTCTGAGTACTACCTAGACACGCTTGTATTAATTGCCTCGACCAGCTTTAAAATCTTGTTTAATTGCTATTATAAGTACATGCTAACAAAATTTCTTTAATTTATCGAGATGGAAGGAACACCTGTGGAACTTCTATTTTCAGCTGATCTCCTTGGATCAGCGACACTTTTGAGGAAAATGAGGGGAAATTAAAATATAAAATTACCTTTACATTTACATTAGGTATAAGGTTCTAGTCTCATGGTCTTAGGTTCGAGGTACTGCTAGCAGAGAGGAGAAAGGCTTTGATTATCGGAATACATGGAATACTGTGGGCAGAATTGCCCGACTATCCTCAGTACAGGAAGTTTTACCGATTTTTCGCTGTAGATAAGGC
>QMSC01000241.1 GCA_003649515.1 Thermoprotei archaeon
AGCACATAAACATCGACAAAATAAGAAACGACTTTCCTATCCTCCCCATAGACGAGGAATACCTCAAAAAGATAGAAGAACTTTACCCAGACCTAGACGACAGAGTGACAGAACTTATCTCAGTATTAGAAGCAATAATAGTCGCCAACAGAAATGCAAACCCGTTATACGAAAGCCTAGCGGAAAAGGTAGAACGTATAGTGAGACAATGGAGAGAAAGAATAAAGACGGTAGAGGAAACCTACATGGAACTATGTGAGGTCGTAGATGCCTACAACAGAGCACAAAGAGAGAAGAGAACGCTCGGACTAAGAGATGAAGAATTCTACATATTCACGGCGCTCCGAGAGCACGTCAAAAAGCCAGAAACAGAACTGATAAGCGACACCAAGGAACTCGTGAAGACGCTCGGCAAAAAGCTCTTTAAAGGGTGGACCCTACAGAGAGGAGCAGTTAAGGAAGTAGAAAGGACAGTTAGAACGTTCATAATGCAACGTTATAGGCTGCCCATAGAGGAGAGGGACGCGCTCCATAAGAAGATAATGAATATTGTAAAAAGCATGGACTAGGAGTTGAAGAAGATGCCAACAACCAAGATAAGAAACAAAACAATAAAGTACAAAACAACGACGAGAAAGGGAAGAAAAATAGTGATAAACATACTACCAGACAAGACCGTGCTTCTAAAAATTCCACAGGACTGTCAAAAGAACCCAAAGGAGATACTTAGCGATAAAGCTGACACAATATTAGAGAGAATTGAATTGCTTGAAAAGTTAGAGCAACTAGCCAAAGAATACGAACCCCAGCTAAAAACTAAACTGCTTCTGCTAGGCAGATTCCTAGATATAGAACCGATTAAAGCACAAAAAGGCGGGATAGTGATCCAAAATGACAAAATTACAGTATTTACTCACGGCAGTGACGGCATATCCTTAACTTTACGAAATGGGCTGAAGAGAATGCTTCGGAGAATAATCCTAGAAACGATGCAAGACTATTCTAAGAAGCTAGGAATAAAACCAAAGGGACTACAGATAAGGATACACAAAAAGAGTTGGGGAAGCTGTTCGTCGAGAGGAAATCTCTCCATCAATCTTAAAACTATAGCTCTGCCTATAGAATACATTCGATACATAGTAGCCCACGAATTCGCCCATCTCATAGAAAGAAGACACACTAGAAGGTTTTGGATGCTGGTAAAAACGCTTCACCCAATTGAGATAAAAAGAGACTCACTTTTAACTTATGAATATCTAATTTACAGAAACGAGCTTTGGAGAAGAATCCTTACAACCTAACCGTTTTTCCTTTCTATTCTACGCTTTTGCTTCCATCAGCTTGATGCCCAGCTCCTCCCTTACTATGAGGCCTACGGCTTCCTCCTCGCTCATCTCGGGGTTCTCCTCCAGCACCTTCCTTATCTTTATCTCTATGTCCCTTATGCCGAGCGACTTGGCGAACGCCTTTATCGCCTCCAACAGCTGCTCCCTCGACATGCCGGCTCCTCCAGGAGCCCAGTTCAGCCTCATGTACCTCTCTGCGAGCACGTCCACGTTCGCGTTGTGGTAGGGCGCCTTCGACCCAGGCAGCTTGTGGCCCATCAGGTACTCCTTGTCGTCCTCAGCCATCTGCCCGCCGTCCACGTAGCCAGCGTCCAGCACGGCCCTAAATGTCTTCCTCAGGCTGTGCGCCCTCAAGTACCTCCACTGCTTTATCCCGGCCTTCCTAGCGATCCTCTTCAGCTGCCTCGTCAGGCTCCACTTGTCCATCGGCACCTTCCCCCTCAGCTCCCTCGGCACCCTTCTAGAATCGGACGGGAACAGCAGCTCGTCGTCCTCAATCCCTCCCTGAACCTCCTTCCTGTAAGCTATGTACTGCCTCAACGCCTCACACGCCTCCCTCCCGAAGAACGTCCAGTACTCCACGCCCTCCTTACAGGCGTCCGGAACGATCTTCCTAAGCTCCTCCGTCACGTGAACCTTTATCGGAACCACGTCGCTCTCTATCTGGTCCTTCAGCATCCCGTACGTCAAAGCCCTCAGAGCGCTGTTCCTCAGGCCCGACTGGAAGAGGCAGAGGATTATCGCCCTCCACTTCAACCCCGCAACCGCCGCCATCCTGTAGACCTCGTCCTTCGTGGGGACGTACTCGGGCCTCCTCATCCACCTGTAGTCGCCGTCCAAGTCGAGCTCATCCACCCTAAACCCGTTCGCCTTCAGGAAGCTCCTCAACGCCTTCATCGCATTCGCCGCCATCGCCCTCCTACCCCTGACACAGTAATCATCGCAGAAGTCCTGAACCAGCCGCTCAACCTCCCGCTTAGGAAGCCTCACGAAGTCGTCAGGAGAAACCCCGGCATACTCAACGAACCAAGCCAAAAGCTTGAAGTAACTCAGAAGCGTAGACCTAGAACCCCTCCTCAAAAGCCTCCTAATCCACCTACTAACACTCACATACTCAGAACTACTCCAATCAGGGGAGAGCCTCAAGACCTCCTCGAAGAACCTGCGGCCCAACCCCCACTCAAGAGGAGAGGGGAAATGGTGAGATATAAAGGTAACCAACCTTGGGTGGCTGGCGTGCTGGCCGTAACCCGCCTTCTGTTTTAGACGGCATCCAGCTAATCGGGCTACCCGCGCCTCGCGCAGGCCTCATCGGCGCCTACTTGCCCTTTCACCCCGCGGGACGG
>QMSC01000242.1 GCA_003649515.1 Thermoprotei archaeon
ATCAGATTCTCTGATAACCCCTCTTTCGAACTCCTTCTGGTATTCCTCTAAAACGGCTCGCGCTATCTTCATGACATCGCTTTCGTAGGCTAAACCGCGGACTACCTCCGAGAGGAATTTATTGATAATAGAGGCGTAGTTTGAGAGATCAGGGATCGTTATGTACTGCGATTCGCTAGGCAGCTTAACGGCCTCCTCACTCACTATGCTCTTCGTGGTGAATGAAGCCTGATCCAAGCTATAGTAAACCACGTTGTGGTAGAGATCTAGGACGTTGACGACGAGTTCCCTTGAGAGCTTGACTAGGTCCCGCTGAGCGTAGTCCCTAGCCTCAGCAATATCTCTCTCAAGCTTGCTCCTCAGCTCGCGGAGAGCCCTCCTCCGAACCTCGTCCCTTAATATCTCCAGGAGATCCCTGCGTTTAATGAAAGTCTCCTCATACTCCTGCAATCTCTCGTTTATGACTTCCTCCTTTCTAGATAGGAAGTCCAGAAACTTCTTCGTACCCTCGTAGACGACTAGCCTATCCAGTAGTCTCTTCATCTTGGCTGGAGTGAGGTCCGGAACGAGAAAGGCTATGTGGAGGTGTCTCTTTATCCTACCTGCGCTAACAGCGGATTGTAGCCTCCTAGCGATACTCCCTACAATGTCCTCATACCCGCTTTCTCCCATGTATAGCTCGTTGAAGAGGCTGATGTCCCATGGAGGAATGAGTATAAGTAGTAGCTTGCCCTTACTCTGCGCTTCCTGGAACGCCGGATCCGAGAGGAGTGTCTCAACATTCTTTATCTTTCGATACTCCGTGAGGTACACTACTACATCATCGGGTCTGCCATTCACCGTCACGCGTAGATTGACGAAGAGAGAGGGAATAGTGCCGCTCTGCTTGATATATATCGGAATCAATGCCTTGTTCTCTACATTTTTCTTCTCGTCGATGATGTAAGCTGCTAGCCTGTTAAATATGGTCCTAAATAGGGAGGGCATGTAGTACCTTATTCCATCCGCTTCTCTCTCGTCTATTCTTGCGCTCTCTGCGCGCAACTTCTCTAGAGCCTCGTTGAGCTTCTCGATGAGCTGAAATGCCTCTGTTTCCCTGAACGTGCTTAGGAACTCCAGCTGGACTTCATCAACAGTTGAGCCGTACCTCTCGATTTCCCTCCTATCCCTGGACTCCAAGGCGGCGATTATATTGGCCGTGACTCCTTTGGCGAGAATGTATTTAGCTGCCTCCTCGGCAATCTTCCTCTCGTCCCCCTCCATCTTCGAGAGAGCATCCTCTATATCCGCGGTAGCCTGTATCCAGTCAGCCTCAAAGGGGCCCATAACCCTGGCCTGTACGGCTCCCGGTATGCTGAGATGCTTCACGCCTATAGTGTAAGTTCCCAGCGGATCAGTACTCAACGCATTCTTAGTAGCCTCGCTCGCTACCTGGATAACCATTCTCACGAACTCCGTCGCCGGAGCATCCCTCGGATTCATTAGCTTCTTCATCAAGTTGATTAGGCCAGGCGAGAATGGGTAGTGCTTCTTAAGCTCCTCCCTATGCCTCGTGAAAACCTCTCCTAAGTTAAGTTGCTCAGCGAGAGATCCAAGCCACCCGATATATTCATCCTGAAGCTTGGCGAGATCTACCCCTTCCACGGTCCTAAGCATCCTGTACCTCGCTATCTCAAGGGCATGCTCAGAGCTATAAGACAGCTCGGCTATGCTCGTGCCACCTAGCCCTCTGCTGTAGCGGTCAGCTATGTTATCGAGGTCGTCTATCACACCCTTAATCTTTCCATACAGGATTTCGTCGTCCTTGTGCTTCATAGCAAGTATGTTTATCTCCCTCCTATCCTGCTCAGCCAGAACCCAGATTACAACGCCCGCAATGGCCTTGCCACAAAGCCTGTCGTATAGGTAGCTGAGGAAGTTTACCACAGCGTTTACGTCCCTGTATAACTCCTCATTTCTCCTCTCAGCATACCTTCTTAACCTTCGGGCCAACCCCCACCCAAGCTCGTCTATGAGCAACAGTAGCCGAGGCTTACCCCCAATGCTTTCGTACCTCTCCAACACATCCAGTAAGAGGGTGGCTAGCTCATCGCTAGTCATGCTATATAGCTTCTGCCTGGTATACCTCCCTATTACCTGCGATGCAGCTTGCACAAGCCTAGGATCCTTGATCCTTGCTATTGGGTGGCTAGGGTCGGCGTATGCCTCTAATTCCCGCAGTAACTTAACGAAGGGCTTGTCGGCAGAGTAATCCATGCCTAAAACTAGCGTCTCGCGTACGACGGCGTCATCGACCTCTAGCCCCGTCCCTTTGTACACGTCAGAGGTGAAGAAGTGCCATAGAAAGATGAGGGCGTGTGTCTTACCAAAGCCAAACCCCCTCTCTAAGGGGCCTCCCACTACAGTGAACGTGCTCAGCCTCTCGGCTATCCTCTCTACGATGACCCTAAGCGGAGGGGTTAGATACGTCGCCTCGAGCACATAGCTGGGGTCGGCGAAGTTTGTTCTCCTAGGCCCGCCTAACCAGGCCTCGAGCACGGAGTCGAAGCTAGGTACGAGCTCTTCTCTCAGAACCTCAAACGAGGTCTTGGGTTTAAACAGCTCCCCCACAGGCCTCACGTGGACCACCCCTACGTCTTGGGTAGGAGGTGGAGCAGGGTTCTGATAGCCAGTTCTCTAGTGGTCCTAGCC
>QMSC01000243.1 GCA_003649515.1 Thermoprotei archaeon
AATTATTATGGTGCTGAGTGCAGGCACCCACATACGTCCTACACTAAAAACTACTAGCAAGGCTCCTCCATAGAGCCTAGCCAGAGGTAGTAGAAGCAAGTCTAGTGTAAGGGTAATTGCAAAGCAAAGGGTTACAAAAAATATTAGCTCATAGATTTCCTCCTGCATCCTAAACACCCAGCGTAGTGCTGGAGGGGAAGTATGGGGAATAACTGTTGAGTGTTAAAGTAGGTTGCAACACTAAGCCTTTTCACATCCATTTACTCAGTACCTATTTCTCTTTAAATATCACATCTAATGAAGTTTTAGCATCATATATTGCTTTAAAGGGATCTCCTTCATAAGGCGGTACCTCAGCGATAACGTACCAGTCATAGCCTATTTCCTTAAACGCTTTATTAACAGCCTTCCAGTTAATGCTCCCCATTAACGGTACTCCAAACCTTAAGTTCACTACGCTGAAGCCTTTAACGTGCACTGCAACTATGTAATCTCCTAACATTCCTATCCAATGCTCGGGAAGACTGTGTGGAAGCGTATTACCTACATCAAAATAAGCCTTAACGTACTCGTGATTTACTTCGTCTAGGAGCTTTCTAAACTCTAGAGGACCTGCAAAGACCCTGTTCCAGACGTTTTCGACGCCCACGATCACGTCATAATCTCTGGCCATACTTCCAGCAGTCCTTAGAAAATCTATAGTCCGTCTATAGTGTTCTTCATAATCAAGTTCGGATACGGCCACTGCGGGTACTACTAAGATTACTCTTGAGCCTAGGATCGATGCAGCCTTAAGCTCGGCTTCAATAACTTTAAGAGCTTTCTCTTTGGTTTCTGGAAGTACCGGATTGTACGTCCAAAAGAGCCCTGTAAACACGGTTGGAGTTTCAAGGTTGTAGCTATCGGCTATCTCTTTAAGCTTCTTGTACTTCTGCTCAAACTCCGCTCCAACTTCCAAATCCTCTTCTGCAACCATATATTCTATGCCTTCATACCCTGCATATTGAGCTTGTTCACAAAGCTTCTCAAAATCACTCTGAACTAACCGTGGAAAGGATCCCAAAGAAATACCAAATTTCATCTTAATGCACCAGCCAACTAATGAAATTAAAAATATTTAAACGCTAGCTTGGCACTTCCCCTGCTTAAGTGGGGGTTCTTGCTTCTAGGGTTTTCATTGCTTTTTAGGCTCCCACCTTCATCTGTTCCACCTTAGAAGTGGGGGGCTGTGCCGCCAGCCCGATTGGCATACCTCCATAATGGAGGGTGCCCACATCACGCCAACAATCACCTAGATTTAACACCATCATTTAAACCCATCAACACCATTCACCCCCCAACTAAAACAGGGGACTTTCTGGCGTCATTTTTGTAAATACCGTGGCCTACTAATGTTTTAACGTTTCATGTACCTCTTCCTAACAATATAGAGCGCTATGAAGATGGCTATTAGCGATGTAGCGAGTATAAGACTTAGTCTTGTTAAGTCCAGCGAGCTTCCCTTGATTTCGAATTCCTGACTCATGTAATTTCTTTCATTGATCCTTAGCAGGAAGTTATACCTTCCAGGCTTTAATTTGTGAAACCTCTTCCTAATCGTCTTAACGGTTATCACTTGAAGTGCGGGTCCCGTCCATTCCCATACCGATAGTTCGAGTATAACGTTCGTACCTTCAACTAGACCTTTAACGACATCCACTTTAAATCCTGAGTGTCTGAAAACGAAACGTACGACCGCTTCAAGAGTTCCATTGTTAAACGTGTTCAGCGTTAATTCTATCTCGCCTTTCTTAGGAGCGTATCTAACCCACCTCTCTCCCGAGGGGAATATGATGATCATGAGGTCTCTATCTAGACCCTTAAATGGTCTACTGGCCTTTCGTAAAATAACATAGTTCAGCAACGTGGCTGGGATCTCCATCTCACTCTCATACTTTGCTCGAAACGCCTCAGATGGAGGGGGCACGAATGCTACTCTGGCTATCCAAGAGTTGGGAGCCCCGGTGATGTTGAATTTTACTTCAGCGATACATTGTTTGCCATAAGTGTTATTTAAGAACCTTCCAGTTGCCATGGCATAAAGTATTCTGTAGCCATCCTTATGCTTGAAAATAGAGTATCTATACTTCACCTTAACCGTGAACTCCTTCGGGATGTTTGATATTTTCCAGTAGATCATTGGAAAATTCCCCAGAAGAGTATCGTAAGTCTTTTCACTAAGCTTCCAAGCAATAGCCCTCCCATCAAGATATACTTTTATCTCTCCTTTCAGGGCTTCCGGCGGAAGGGGGAAATACATCCTGACTTCCGTGAAGTTTACATTTTTGAAGTAATAAACGCCTACAACTTCTACTATGAGTTCTTCTTCGGACACCTTTTGAATACCGATAGTGATGTCCTCCCGTTCAAAGATCAGTGTCGGCACCGGTATGGGGTTTGATAAAGCGCTAGTTAGTGGGGACGAAAACACAACTAGTAGTAGCAAGACTATTAGCGCGGTTTTCATACAAATAATCACCGCGATATTTATATTCCTACTAATATTTCAGCATTATTGTGTTTTAAAAATGGAACACCGAGTAAGTTATAAAAAGACACCTTAAAGTTTTTAACATATTCGTAGCATTGGGAAGACACCTAACTTTTAAACTCAACCCTCCTGTAGAGTTGATATGGG
>QMSC01000244.1 GCA_003649515.1 Thermoprotei archaeon
ACACAGTAATCTAGGTCTATTTTCTTCAAGTCATCAAGCGTAACTCTCATAGACTCTACCTCTAATACCTCTTAAATGAAGCCGGGCATCAAAAATATTTTTAACTGCATTACAACTATGTGACCAGCTTCTGAGGGATAAAGAATGATAGTGAGGCTGGTCTTAGCTCAGCTTAAGAGTGTTGTAGGAGATAAGGAAAGCAATTTGAAAAGGGCCATCAGAATAATTAATAAGTACAAGTCGGTAGAGGAGCCCACACTAATAGTCTTTCCTGAACTCTACCTAACGGGTTATTTAATCAAGGACTTAGTTTTCGACTTAGCCGAGCAGGTACCTGGACCATCTACAGGAAAGCTGGAGGAGGCAGTATACGGTACTAAGACTGCGGTAGTCATGGGCCTACCCGAACTCCATTCAACCGAAAAATTACTTTATAATTCGGCGGTGTTGATAAGCGGTGACGGTAGCATCGGAATATACAGGAAACGTCATTTACCTAGCTATGGAGTATTCGATGAGGCCCGATACTTCAAATCCTATAAGGGGAAAATGGAAGTATTTAACGTGTTTTCGTTAAAAGTAGGATTACTGATATGCTATGACGCCTTCTTTCCGGAACTATCCCGAACACTATCCCTGAAGGGAGCTGAAATTCTAGTGACGATCTCTGCTGCGCCAGACATGTCCATAAATTTCTTTGAAACATTTATGCGTGCGAGGGCCATGGAAAATACCGTTTACACAACGTACGTTAATACTGTGGGCTTCTACAATGGATTGGGGTTCTTTGGAGGAAGCCATGTAAATAGTCCTCTGGGAACAACCCTTGTTCGTGCCGAGTACTTTAAGGAGGATGTGAAAACTGTGAGAATAGACCTTAGGGAGATAGTTCGCGCAAGAAAAGTTAGACCCCTGCTGAAAGACTTTGAGCCGCTTGATGTGCTTGAACTGTATAGAGAAGTGTTCAGCTAAGGAGCGTTTTGATTTAAGTTATTTATTCTTGAAGCTTCTCTAAAACTCTCATCAGCTTATCGTAGGTATCGTAGATAGCTTCGGGAATAACCTTAGTGCTCGCTATAAGCGGCATGAAATTCGTATCACCATTCCATCTGGGGATGATGTGAATGTGAATGTGGTCCTCAAGCCCCGCACCAGCCACCCTTCCAATGTTAATCCCTATATTGAAGCCGTCGGGTTTTAAAGCTTCCTTAATGACCTTTATACATTTCTTAGTGAGTCTTCCGAGAGCCAGTACTTCTTCATCCGATAACTCCTCAAAATCCCCGATATGTCTCAAGGGTGCTAGGAGAAGATGACCTGTATTGTACGGGTAGAGGTTCATCATTGCAAGTACAAGCTCGTTCCGATAGAGTACAAGCTTCTCCCTTAAATTGCTCGTTTTAGCAGCATTACATAGGAAACAGCCTTTAGGCTTCTCTATGGATACATACTCAACGTATTTCATTCTCCAAGGCGCCCAAAGCCTATCCATTGTGAAGCCTACACCTCTTTACAGTAATTGTAGCGATCACGTGGTCATATAAATAAAATCTTTTCATGAAGGCTACAAGCTTGCTTATAGGCACTATCGGTACTCCTTCAACAAACCCAAGATCGCTCTCATAGAATGAGACTAGCAGGGGGTAGATCCTTAATGTATCCTCATGAACATAAGGGCCAAGGATTTTGAAAGCTAGGTTCTTGAAAGCTTCAACCCTCTCCAGATGGCGCTTAGCGCTTTTAGCCAGGGACGCCCCCCGACCCCTTAGACGCTTCCAGTACTTGCACTCTATCACAAATGCTGTACCACCTCTAATGGCGACTAGATCTATTTCGAAGCGTTTGCCCTGAGAGCTAAATGTAACCTTCTTAACGACATTAAATCCTAGTTTTTCTAACACTCTCTCCGTGTACTCTTCAAATTCGCTCCATGAAAGGTAGCGGAGTAGCTCTTCTGGAGAGAAACTCTCAGAAAGAAGTCTTAAGATAAGGCTAACCTTATCCTTAACAATTAAAAAATTATTTTCAAGCAAAAGGAAATCACTATACCTCCTACTTAGCCTTAAAAGCAGATCCCTTTCGATACCGTATTTTCTCACAAATTTCTCAACGTCAAATTTACTCTCCTCACGAAACTCTCTTAACACTAACGGAACTAGGGCTCTAAGTACATCCCATCCCACGTACTACACCCTAATACAGTATTAAATTAGCATGTATATTTGAAGACTTAAAGCAGAGCTCCAACCCAAATTTAGAGCTTTATACGCCAGTGATGTTTAAGGTTTAAAGGAGCCTGAGCTTATCGTCAAGAATATATTCCCCCACGGTATAATATGCTACGGTATTAAAGCCCCGTGGTGTAGCGGTCAAGCATGGCGGGCTCTGGCCCCGCCGACGCGGGTTCGAATCCCGCCGGGGCTATACATTACACCCTTCTTAACCTCTCTGTAATAAGCATAAAGTCTATAAGAGTGGGAAACTTTTAAATGAAGTTAAATATATTCATATTGGTGAAAGGCATATGAGCCGGGTCCATGTAATAAGACTCACGAAATACCTTTTACTCATAATTATACTGGCCTTGATCGCCAGCTCGATCCTAATAGCGGGGATCGTGAGTTACGTTGATATAAGCGAGGCCGCAGTGATATATGACCCACTCTCCCGC
>QMSC01000245.1 GCA_003649515.1 Thermoprotei archaeon
TAATAAGCGAACATAGCAATGAAAATTTACTTACGTATAACCTTATCAAAGAGAACAACTACGGAATCGTGTTTTTGTCAGCTAACAATAATATTGTTGTGAATAATATCATTGAAGACAACGTCTATGGTATAACCATACAACGTTCATGTGAAAACCTAATCTTCAATAACAATTTCTTAGAAAATACGTACCAAGTTACATCTGATTTGTCGGAAAATATGTGGGATTCAGGGTATTTCTGTGGCGGAAATTATTGGAGCAATTATGATGGTGATGATGTTTTCCATGGGCCCTACCAGAACATCACAGGAAGCGATGGCATAATCGACCATCCATACATAATTAATGAGAATAACATTGACAGATACCCCTTGTTAAGACCATTAGATATTTGCATTTCAATCATAACTGTATCTGTTCGCTTTGAACCTAAGATTTTAAATTTGAGAAGCGGAAGCAGAGTTCTTACAGCTTATATTGCGCTGCCAGAGGAATTTAGCATTAAGGAAGTTATTATTCCATCAATTACACTCAATGATACGGTTACCGCTGAGCCTAATTCTATAGACGTTAAAGGTTATAACGGCGATCCCGTTTCTAATCTTATAGTTAATTTTGACATGAGAAAGGTCGCGGCAAAAATTTTTTCTTCCATGGACTTGGAGAAGCTGCGCGAAGAAGAATTTGTTGTGTTTGTAAAGTTAGCTTTAAAAGGGAAATTATGTAATGGAATATACTTTTATGGTATTGCCCCGATAAAGGTTGTAATGCCTGATCCCGGCGGCTTGTATAACATAGCAATGCTATGATTCATTACGATCGCAGCACAGCTTTTATGGTGATTTTTGGTGAATGTTGGTGAGCGAGTCAAAAACTGTAGGGAATTCTTCTTGTAACGAATAACTCTTATAAGATAATTGTGCTAAGGGATGAAACTCTAAAAGCTTAAATATACACCTCCTTTATGTGTTAATGGTGCACAGATTGGGTCTCAAGGCTTTCATTGCAAAAAGAATCACGTATTCCTTTATACTTCTACTAGCGATAATAGTTGTTGACTTCACGATTTTTATACTTATGCCAGGAGATCCCACAATTTTCTTAGCTCCTATAGATCCTTCAGGAGGTATTTTGCCTCCAGAGGAGAGGATGAAAAGGGAGCAACTTTTAAGGGAAGTGTGGGGATTTGGTGAGCCATATCATGTGCAGCTTTTCAAGTACATGCGTAATCTGCTTAGTTGGAAGTTTGGTAGATCCTTTCTGTATAAGATAGAAGTTGGTAAACTTTTAATTCAAAGAATTCCTTATACGCTTTTCCTGATAGGGGGATCGACTGCTATTTCTATTATAATTGGAGTGTTACTAGGGGTTCAAGTGATTCAGAGAAGAGGTACCTTCTTTGACAGCTTCTGGGTAGTGACTTCTCTTATTTTGGGTGCTCTGCCAACTTTCTGGCTGGCTATGATGTTTCTTCTTGTTTTTAATTTGCATCTACGATGGTTCCCTAATGCGGGAGCATTTCCAAGGGAGTGGGCTGGCGGGAACTATCCGCAACCATTTATCGTAAGTTCCAATACATCGATTAACAGTCTAAATCTTTTGTTTTCAGTGGATCTAGGTGAACTGTGGCGGCTTATAGAAGGATACGCAAGGCATGCTTTTCTTCCAATGTTAACATTGGTGGTATTTGGCTTCGGCGGATGGCTTATCTACACCCGCGCAGTTATGTTGGATGTAATTACGGAAGACTACATCGTTACAGCAAGGGCAAAGGGATTAAAAGAGAGAGTTGTAATGTATAAACATGCTCTAAAAAATGCTTCGCTTCCACTAATTACCTCGGCTGCCTTATCCTTTGGCTTCGTTTTGGGAGGTGCCATGATTACCGAGGCAGTGTTTACTTATCCAGGTATGGGTCGGTTAACATTTGATGCAATAACCTATAAAGATTACTCGATATTGATGGCTGTAATGTATATCTCTTCAATTTGCGTTATTGTAGCCAATATAATTGCGGACTTACTCTATGGTGTAATTGATCCAAGAATTAAATATGGGTGAACAAAGTGGAGAGAAGAGAAAAGCTAGAATTTAATCTGAGAAGATTTATACGTTTTTTGAGGCAGCTGGTCTCGAATGGAAAAGCCATATTTGGACTTACAATAATAATTTTCTTCTGTATTTTAGCATTATTTCCTCATTTATTTACCCCTAACACCCCATTGGGTAGAGATCCCGAAACTAATGGTCCTGTAGCAAGAAAGTTTGCGGCTCCTGCATGGTTAAGGTACGTTCCTCCTTCACTCGGAGGCAATCCTGATCTAACTGAGAATCTTAGAATCATAAATGACCCAGGATTGCCGAGACTCGATTATGAAGGCGGAGAATTAAGAATTCAAACTAATTATCCTCAGCTTATTAGTGCTGCAGTTGATCAAGAAGTTGGTTTTCCTTTCGCGGAGCCCTTTCCGAGATATGAAGAGAAAAATGGCTCGCTAGCTGTCACATTTGAGAGGTCTGCTGGCGAAACATACGGGGAAGTTAGGGTTTATATCTTAAAAGATTTTGTTTACCCCTTTACTGGTCTGGCCGCCGGATTTATGGCTAACATTGAAATCCTAGTTTCAGGAACTACGCATCCTTATTTAGGTGAGGATTACCTTGA
>QMSC01000246.1 GCA_003649515.1 Thermoprotei archaeon
ATTTAGGTCTGTTCAGTTCGTGGATATTCCTCTTCATAGCTCCGCAAAATCTCCAGCCTCATCGCTCATACATGAAGATCACCGGAAAATTCTTAAAGCTACCTATCTAGATGCAACTGCTAAGAATTTTAGCAACTCTATTTCAAAACTAGAGGGTAGGCGGCCAAAGTGATTGTAGAGAAGGCTTCGTAAAAGTCTTTCAGCCTCTTCTTCGGACATGGCAACAATGCCCTCGTCATGGCTGTAAAACTTCAGGACAGGTATATGTTTATCTACGAATCCGGAGACGAGCGATAAGGGGCCTATTCTAATATTTTCATATATGCGCGTATATGGGAGTATGCAGGCGTAGTCTCCGAGAACTACTTCTTCCTCGAGGAAAGCGCCTGATCCCACATAAGCGTACTCTCCTATGATTGTCGAGCGGAGCAGAGATCGATCTTCTATGATGTTTTTGCCCAAGAGAAATGAATTTTCTATTGTGCCGCCTATGATGCTTCTCTCCCCTACGATGCTTCCGTCAATAATGCTTTTTTCTAAAACTTGAGTTTCCTCGCCGACTATTGCGGGTCCTCTAATAACAGAGTACGCTTTAATGACGGCTTTGGGTTCGATAATTATGGGTCCCGAACGTGTGTCTAAAAACACCTCTTCTTCAATTCTTGCTTTTTCTGAGACGAATACGTTCTCCTCATTTCCCCAAATTAGAGCGCTTTCTAGCGTATTACGGGGAGAATTGGAGAAGCTTAGAATCCCTTCAACAACCTTTTGTTTAAGGTCTCTGAAGTCGTGGAAGAGGGGCAATCTTCTACTAACCTTAGTTTTTGAACATTCTGCTAAAAGTCTTCGGAAGACCTCACCTGATGGCTTCTGCAAATCCTTCATGTACCCTGCTAACGTGTTTCTCTTTAAGCGCATTGCTAAAACATCTCTGCCCAGAAGCCATGCCCTATCTTCCTCCTTTTCCTCCGATAGGATTTCTTGTAAGAAGTTCACAGCATCGCCCGTGGGGACCATTCTCGCATTCACTAGAAGAAACAACTTTCCATCAGGAACCTTGTTTACTATGCAACCAAGCCTTCTTACCACATTGACTTTCCAATAACATAGTTTCTCGAGCTCAGGTCTTAGAATGAGCAATGTCCTATTCATGTTCAGCTGTCTTATGAAGTGCTCAAAGAAGTAAAGCCCGCCTATCTTTAGCATGTAAAGTGGACGGGTGAAGGTCAGAGGCCGAAAGCGCTTGTACTTTTCATCCTCGAAGAATGCGAGCATCAATGCTTTCACATCTGTTCCTGGGCTTTCTCACTTTCCTCTATTAGAGGTAGAATCTCATCCATGACAAAGTTATAGAACTCCCTTTCTTCTATCTTCGAGAAAGCCGTAACTACACAATTTCTCGTCAGTCCTATAACCCATCCCTTTTTCGTTTCGAAAACTGCGTACCATATTAATCCGAATTTTAAGTATTCCGCGTAGAGGGAGGTATCTCCGACAGCTGGACCGTAGAGAGCGAGTTTATCGACGCTGGGTATTCTCACGTTGTCAAAATATATGACCTTTGTCGAGCTAGGTTTTGACTCGTGAAGGGCCTTAAGGGTCTCGTGTGAAATGTGGGATTCTAGGATCATACCTCTTTTCGCGAACAGCAATTCTGAAAAGGTATTAGCCAGCCTGTTTGCCCTAAGTTTTCTATCGCCTATTACTAGGTATACTCTCTCACCGTAGTCGACGAAGAAGAAGGGTATATCGCGTGACATGGGGACTTTCCTCAGCTCACCGCGATACGGTATTTCTATCAGGAAGCTATCCTCAAATATCCCCTTAATCACATTTTTCTCGAAAGCTAGGTCTCTAATTCGAAACCCCAGCTCTACCTCCTCTTTGTTGATGCGTTCCAAGTAAACTTGCTTCACGTCTTTAAGTTTAAGCGCTATCAAGTCCATTTCCATCTTCTCTGCCAGCTGAAATATCTTACAAACGAGAGGCAACAGTACCCCCACTTTAGGATAGAATTTTTATGTTCATTTAAATAGTTCACCTTCAAGCACTAATCGAGGTGTGGTAATGATAGTGAAGGCCATCATTTTCGATCTGGACGGCACGCTAGTTGAGACGGGAGAAGCTCACCTAAATGCCTGGCTCGAAGCATGTAGAAGGTTCAGTCTCAGGAATGTGACAGCAGACGAGGTTAGAAAACATTTAGGGAAAACTTCTCTCGATATTGCTCAAGGATTACTTTCGGCTCGAGGTTTGGAGAGCTTAGAGGATGCTGCTCGACTAGCCGATTTAAAGGATAAGATATTTGCTGAGAAATACGCTGGGACCGTAACTCCGATAGAGGGCGTGAGCGACGTCTTAAACGTGCTTAAATCTAGGGGTTTGAGCATTGCCGTAGTATCATCAAACCCTAGACGCGTAATACTTACCATGCTTAAAGCCGCTAACCTGGCAGCCTATGTTGACGTCATAGTGGGGCAGGATGAAGTTAAGAAGGGCAAGCCCGATCCTGAGCCGATCTTAAAGTCTCTAGAAAGGCTTAAGGTAGATTCCCGAGAAGTTCTCGTTGTGGGGGATAGCGTGTACGACATAGAGGCAGCAACAAGGGCCGGAGTTCTAGCGATCGGCGTCACTACGGGTGTTTCCAGTCCTTCACAAAT
>QMSC01000247.1 GCA_003649515.1 Thermoprotei archaeon
AAAAGTTTATGTAACTGGAGAACTTGAAGGAAACGTTACATTCCAACCAGCGATAAACCACTTATATTTGAGAACTGGGCAAAGCGTTGAATTCGATGTGACGCCAATTCTTGCTGAGGACTTTACGGGGATTAGCGGTAAAATTATTGCTGAAGGGGCCGGTAAAAATGTTTCTTTAGATGTTGATTTTACATTACCAGAAGGAAAGAAGGTATTCATAGGAGGATGTGAGATTTACCATTGGAAACATGTCATTCCAGAGGCTACATTCGTTTTTCCAGAATATATAATGCCAGGAACTATTGGTGTATATATAGGAGCAGTCTTTAATGAAACTATATCTGACTTTGAAATCGTTAATAAGACAATAAACGGGAGCAAAATAACCGTATATGTAAGCTCAAAAGTAGCTGAAGAAGGCGGGTATAATTTCAGTTCAAAAGCTGTAAGCATAATTATATCTAATCTAACAAAAGGTATATATACGGTCGAAGTTATGGAGAGTACGCTAGGAGTAATTTTAGCAACAAAATCGGTTGCAGTAAAATCTTGGGGGCTAATCTTTAATAACTCTGATGTTAATATGACAGTACACCCCTATAAGGGGATTTTACTCAACAATACGTTTTATCTGACAGAATCTCCGCTAATAAGAGTGATGCCACCAATATTATCAAAATATACAAATATTTGGGTAAATTCCACAGAAGATTTCTTTTTAGGCTTAAATATTTCGAGTGACAAGAATATAACGTCACTTGAGCTCAGACTTAATTCAACTGACCCAAGAATTAACATAACTCCTAAATATTGCAATTCTAATCAAAGTACTCCTTGTGTGATGTGTCTGTTCAAAGTGAACATGAGTAATGTGCCTCATGGAGTATATAACCTAACCTATTCGTTGAACTATACTATCGATAATACAACTAACGGAATAATTAATGGATCAATTAAAATAGGTGTATACGAACTTTACACTATATCAGCAGACAACAATTCGATTACTCTACATTTCATATCACCATTTAACGATACTGTAAATTATACTGCTAAAGATTGGTTTAACTTCTCAGCACCCGATGGATACATATGGTTGCCATTAAACAAAACTCTTGAAGCAACTTTCAGTAATTTCACACTGAAAGAGCCAGAAAGTCCTTGGCTTCATATAGTGATAGGGGGAGCAATTGGTGCTATTGTAAACGGAGGTGTAGATATAGCTCATCAAATATTTGTTGAGCATAAAAGTTGGGACGAGATTGATTGGGGTCATGTTGCTTGGAAGGCTGCTGAAGGAGGTCTTGCTGGCGCTTCTATCGCTGCATTTGATGGTGCAGCGCTTACGATAGCTAAAATTTGTGCGGCAAGTGCTATCAAAGGTGCTCTCACTGGTGGAGCGATCAATATTATAGAACAGAAGCTTCAATACGGTGAGATAAGGGATTGGGGTGAGGTAGCATACAATGCTTGGGAGGGTGGTGTAAGTAGTTTGGCTTTTGAAGGTGCTTTCAAGCTTGCAGGAGGTTATATGATAGTGCAGAGGGGTATAAAAAAGGGAATGTATTTAAAAGGGTCTTGGAAAAAGATTGGAGAGTTGGCAAAGAGTAAATTTCTTCTAGACAGAATTGATTCTGCTGCTAAATACGTTAAAAGAGCATCTAAACTTACTAGACTTAAAACATTTGAAAAGGGTAGGCAGCTTTTGAAATTAAAGCAAGCTAAAGAGAAATTTGATAAACTAAAAAAGATATTAAGGTTACTTAGGGCAGCCGGAAAGAGAGTGAAGGCCGAAGAACTATATGAAGATCCATGGCAGTCTGAAGTGTTGGATGGAGAACTTCTTGGTACACTTATAGGCTCACCATATGCCCTTAATGATTCCGATGGGGATGGAATACCAAACATAGTAGAAATAGAGCATGGCTCAGACCCTCTTGATCCCTACAGCACACCAGGAATTTTAGCGAGCTTCCATATGAGAGACTGGTATTGCACAAATAGACCTGTGATAACAACTTCATATTACATGCCATCAACTATCCCAGAAACCGTGTCACCAGAAAAGAACGTGGAGGAAGCATACTTAATCATACGATTTACCTTACCTTGGGATAGAAGTTCATACAGACCTCATGATGTCCACATATTGCTTAATGGTCATGAGATAGGGAACTTAACGAATACAATTCCAGAGGGAACGTACATTTTCAAGTTTGATCCTTCCCTGCTTAATTACGCACAGAAAGGTGTAGCTAAGAATACCATAACCTTAAAGACTGCACATATGAATGGTGGGCACTACGTTGTTTCCTCGGACATAAAAGTTATATTAAAGGTCAAACAGATTAAAATGCCTGTAATAGCATCGAGTAAGGAAGAAGCAGATGAAATCGTGATGAACATAACCGGAGCGATGAAAAATCTCCCAGATTTGGCAATTCAGCCAGAGAATATAGGAATAAAGGGTAAACCTATTGCTAACTTACCTACAGCGATTAACATAACAATCTACAACTTAGGAACCGTAAAAGCTCATGAGGTCTTAATTCAAGTCTTTGACAACGATGCTAAAATTGACGAACTTGTTATACCAATGTTACCAGAAATGGATTCTGAGAATATAACGATTACATGGATTCCCG
>QMSC01000248.1 GCA_003649515.1 Thermoprotei archaeon
GCTTATTATAGCTAGTAGGACTAGCATAGAGTATATCTCCAGGCTTATTAGGCCTACTGCTAAGCCAAGCTCCGCTGCGGCGATTATCAGGCTTAGTCTGGCACTCATAGCAAAACCCATTGATAGGCTTTCATACTTGGTGAAGCCGAAGAGGGTTGATATTAGGGATGTTCCTAGAATCTTTCCCATGAACCCCACTAGGAATAGGACTACGAGTATCTCAATTCCTCTAATACTTCCAAGTACTAGTCCGAGGTTTGTACGTACTCCAACCGTTATGAAAAATATTGGTATGAAGAAGCCGTATCCAAAGCCTAATAGTTTTTCCACAAGCCCCTCAACCTTCTCTTTAAGCTCTGAGATTAGAAGTCCCGCTGCAAACGCACCTAAAATCGCATGGATGCCTACGAACTCTGCCAGTACTGCAAAGCCGAAAATTAACGCTATACAGAGTCTTACGTCGAGGTGGTGTTCGCTTGTAAGCGCTGACAGCTTGGTCTTAGCAGGTCTCCACTTTCTTAAGGATGCTATGATAAGTGTGAGACCTATAACTGAAACGAGTAAAAGTATCATCTTATCTAGTGAAAGATATCTTTTTTCAATAATATAGGCTAATGCGAGCATGCTCATCATGTCTACTAAGATTGCTGCTCCCAGTAAGACTTTAGATACCTCTTTTCTTCCAGAAAACTCCTTTACAGTGGGTAGTACTACGCCCATAGAGGTTGTTGAGAGGGAGACACCAATAAACTCTGGGGGAAGGCTGTAGTATAGCGCGACAATATATCCTAAGACTAGGGGTGTTGTAAAGGATCCTAGCGCGATCGCCGCTATTTTCAAGAACTCTGTCTTAAGGAGGCTTACCTCCACCTCTAACCCTACGACGAACATTAAGTATATGAAGCCCATTAACGCCATGGCTGAAAGCCACTTTTCCTCCCTAACTAGGCATAGAAAGCTGGGGCCGAGCACTATTCCCAGTAAGGTCTCAATGACTATAACCGGTATCTTGAAAAGTCTGGCGAGGATGGGTGAGAATAGGATTAGGAGGAACACTATGAACATTTCTATCAATATGTTACCGTACATACCTGAATTGAAACTAAGGTATAATTTAAAGCCACCGTAGGTTAGGAATGAAATTATCTAAAGGAGGGATGTAAATTCCTACTTTGAAAGCCCCGGCCGGGATTCGAACCCGGGTCCTCCTCATTACCAGTGAGGCGCTCCGCCAGGCTGAGCTACCGGGGCTATATTTTAAGTAAGCTCTATGCTTTTATTTTTCTTTCGTAAGCAAAAAATATAACTTTGGTCTATAGTTTATTCGAATAGCGGCCGTAGTCTAGTCTGGTAGGACGCCGGCCTGCCACGCCGGCGATCCCGGGTTCAAATCCCGGCGGCCGCATTGAGATTTACTCAAGGACATGAAACTATTTTTGTTAGAGATGCTTCATAAAGGTACTGAACAGAAAACAATAAGTTGCAACTACTTAGTGAAGACTTAAACGCGAAATTCGTTACAGGCTGGTGAAACGCTTCTGAAAATGACCACTATTGTGAAGAGTTGTCTCTTTTACACAGTTCTTCTGAATGTTTCCGGAGGTAAATATTTAAGGCTACTGGTAATCATAGTTCTCGGTGCTCTTCATGAAAACACGTGTTCTTTTCATTAACGCTTCAGAGAAGGGATACTGGGTCGAGGAAATAGATGATCCTGACATCATAGGACCCATAGATCTCGGTGTAAAGCTTCATCTAGAGAGGTACAAGAGCTTTGAGAAAGGCGTTTACGATGGAGATAACGTTCTCGTATTTGGCGAAGGCCGCTTTGCGGGTAGTTCTCTCTTCGGGACGCATAGATTAGTCTTCGTTTTCAAGAGCCCGTTAACCAGGGGTCTCTTCGCTTCAGCCATGGGCGGTGCAGCGTATGCCTTTGTGAAAACTGGGGTTGACGCTGTTGTAATCCAAGGTAAGTCCGAAAAGCCGCTGATAGTAAAGATTAAGGGTACTGCTGAAGGCGAGCCCATTGTAGAGTTCGATACAACAGAACTTAATGAACTAATTAGCGTGTACAAAGGCTATAAGAAGTATAAGGGAGTTTACGCCTTCCAGGAATACCTCATTGATAAGTATAAGGGGCTATTCACCAAGAATTTTAGGGCTATTCTCATTGGACCCGCAGCCATTAACACAAGTATGGGAGGAATTTTCTCCGCGACAGTAAGAGGAGGGAAAATGGATAAGGGTAGTGAAGACTGGGCTGGGCGAGGCGGATGCGGATCAGTAATGTTTAGAGCTCACAGAGTAGTCGCAGCGATTTTTGGTGGCGAGTATAAGCGTGTCTTTCCTGGGGAGGATATCGCGGATCCAAAGGTCATAAATGCCGTATTTAAGGAGGTTACAGGTAAGACGTTCGTGGAAGTGGTAAGGGAAGCTACGGTGAAATACCATTATGATCCTAAAGTGGGATCTGGGGGAACTTTCGGAAGCAATTACCCATCTCTTAAAGTCCGCACACCAATGTTTAACTGGAACATGATATATCTACCTAGGGATCTTAGAGAGAAATTACACCAGATGATAATGGAGTATTTCTGGAAGCCATTTAATGAGGAGTCCATA
>QMSC01000249.1 GCA_003649515.1 Thermoprotei archaeon
GGAGAGCTTACAAGCTTACTACAAGAGGGTATTATGGTTCATAAGGTATTTCATGCAGCTGTCATGGACGTAATGAGGGAACTTGTGCTAGGCCATAAAGGATGGGAGGCTTACGAGAAGATAGCTTCCTCCGCGGAGGCCAGGCTCTCTGAGCTAGGAATCGACATAGCAAAGAGGCCCTGGATGCTAGATCTGTACAAGCAACTCGTAATGGCGTGGTGTTCAGAGGAGTGGGCAGGACTCTTCGCAGAGTACAGGGTTGATGGAAGCCCACTAGGTCTTTCAAGAAACCTCCGCGTAGACGGTCTCGCCGAAGGGGGAGTTGTGTTAGAGATAAAGTATGGGAGGCCGTTGGAATTCCATAAGGTGGCTCTAGCGGGCTATGCGCTAGCTCTGGAGGCCGATCTAGAAGTGCCATTTGACTACGGAATTCTTGTCTACGTTAAGAACTATAATGGACACGCTTCATTCGAGTGGGATCCCATATACGTCTCTCCCGAGCTTAGAAAGGCGTTCATAGACGCGAGAGACGAAGTGATAGACATGCTAATATCTGGCAGAGAACCTCCAAAAGCACTTAATTGTCCCAGTTCGTGCCCCTTTCGAGGTGTATGCACGTGAGAGAGCTTATAATTGTCGGTTACGGCATATCGGTGAGAGCTAGGCGTGGACTGTTAATGATCAGGGGAGGAAAGGGCGAGAAAACCGAGGTCTCACCCAGCGATTTAGAGACTGTCGTGGTGGCTACAGGCGGAGCATCCATAAGCTCAAGCGCCGTAAGGCTGTTGATAAATCACGGCGTAGACTTAGTATTCTTAGATAGCAGGGGCAGGCCTATAGGCAGACTCTACCCCCCATTCATTAACAGAACTGTAATGACTAGACGTCAGCAGTACGAAGCCTACTTTGGTGAGAAAAGGTGGGTAATTGTAGGGGCTATAGTGGAGGCAAAAATACGCAATCAGGCGAACTTACTTAAGTACTATGCTAAAAGTAGAGAGATGGATGAGCTTAAAGAGGCCTCATACGAGGTTCTCCTCTCTCTCAAGAAGTTACCGGGAGCGTTAGGTGACCCTGCAAGAGTGTTAAGCGTTGAAGCTGAGGCTTCTAGGGCCTACTGGAGCGGTATAAGGTTGTTACTTCCCAGCGACGTAGAGTTCGATGGTAGAGACCCAGAAGCTTTAGATTCAGTGAACATTAGCATAAATTACCTTAATGCACTGCTCTACTCCTCTTGCTGGAAGGCTCTTGTACTTGCAGGCCTGGATCCGTACGCAGGCTTCCTGCACGCGGATAGGAGTGGAAAGGAGTCGTTAGTATACGACTACAGTGACATGTTTAAGCCTCCAGCAGTTGATAGACTGGTAGTGAAGCTGTTTAGCGAAGGGTGGAGACCTGAGATCGTGAACGGTCTGTTAACTGCCAAAAGCAGGGGCTTCTTGGTACAGTCCTTTTTCAAGTGGATGGAACGCAGAGTAAGACCTTACTCGGAGTCCACTTGCTCTCTCGCTCAGGCAGTGAAAAGGTGGGCATTTAAGCTGGCATCCTTCCTGAGAGGGAATGTAAAGAACTATAGGGGGTTCGTGGAACCATGGTGAGAGTTGTTGTAGTATACGATATAAGCAACGATAATAAGCGATTTAAGCTAGCTAGCGAGTTGAAGCGGCTTGGTCTAAGCAGAATTCAGCGAAGCGCGTTTACAGGTATGCTAGATTCCTCAAGGCTCAGAGATCTCTACAGGATATGTGAGAGATATGCAAGTGATTCTCGAGACATCATACATACATTCGTGCTTTGCGGGTACGACTGGTCTAGACGCAGGGCTT
Source organism: Thermoprotei archaeon (assembly GCA_003649515.1). Taxonomy (GTDB): domain Archaea; phylum Thermoproteota; class Thermoprotei; order Thermofilales; family B20-G17; genus B14-G17. The sequence goes on from QMSC01000249.1 coordinate 1,827, forward strand.
TCGGAACTTATGAGAGGAGAGTGGTGGAGAATGTGGTCCTGGTCTAACGTGCTTACTCCATGGGACGTGAAGCAGTACGCGTACTGCCCGGTAATACCCTGGATTGCGTGGAACTACGGATTTAGAGAGCCTGAGACTTATAGCATGGTTAGGGGAAGGGAGGAGAGGAGACAGAGGCTCCTAAAGCTTCAAGAAATGGACTTTACTCCGCCTATAAGGATTGATGTACAGTTATATAGTCAGCGATTTAAGCTTGCAGGAGTAGCCGACGCGATCACAGGAGGGAGGAGACACACGGTAGTGGAGGTGAAGGCTTTTAAGAGAAAGAAATATAACCACTTTAGAGTCCAACTCATGGTATACGCCTTATTGTCCGAAGAGGTACTAGGTCCTACCATACGCGCTGCTCTGATCCTTGGAAGTAGGCTCAAACTCTGGGATGTGACACTCGAGGCTTTGATGGAAACGAAAAGACTGGTCCTTAAAACTAGAGCAGCTGTGGAATCTGAAAGACCTCCCCGAACACAACTTTCTGGAAAATGCCTGTCTTGCTGGTACCGCAGGTTCTGCCCCTATCATTAATTCCCTCCTACGGCCGGGAATAGCTGGAACATTTCCTCGAACACATTAAGAACCGAAATCAAGCTATAAGGGGAAGAATTTATGAAGTCAGAATTCTTCCCTCATGAAGTTGGAATTCTCAGCAATTCTCCTCGAATTTGTTTATATAGGGTGACATATAGATATAAGGGTGGAAAAGGGTTCGAGATATCGAAGGGAAAAACTTAAAAACCC
>QMSC01000250.1 GCA_003649515.1 Thermoprotei archaeon
AAGCCAGTCAGTAGGCGTTAACACCATCCAATAGCGGGACTGAAGTAAAGCTTTATTTTTAATATCACTCGTTTTGATTCCCTTCTAGACAACTATTTCTCGTTAAACGTTTTAAGGGAAGAGATTTGCTATTAGAGTGGCCGGAGATGGTTGTTTATGGAACCATTCAACTACACCTACTACTCAAGGCTTGCTGAAGAAAATAGGAAAAGGGTTGAAAAGGCCTCTGAATTCGAGGAACCTGATAGGGTTCCCGTAATCATCAGCTTGGGCGGACCTTACTATGCTAAGCTATTCGGATACACCCTGGCCGACTATTATGGGAACTTGAGCGTCATGCTTGACGTGCAGATTAAGGGCATTAAGTGGAGACTTACATGGCTTAAAGACGACCTTCCAAGTATAGGCGTATGGCTGGACATAGGCAGCATTGCTGAAGGCATAGTATTTAATTGTAGGATAGAAATGCCTGACGAGAAGAGCCCGTGGAAGAGCCCGTGGATCGTTCCTTGTATAGAGACATTAGAGGATATCGATAAGCTGGAAGTTCCAGACCCCCATAGCCATAGGGGCGTTAAGGCATACTATGAAAAGCTTGAGAAGTTCAAGAAGCTCGTAAAAGAGAACTACGGCGATATACCCGTCGGAGGAAAACTTCAAATACATCCTCCAGTTTCGGCCGCTGGCTCGCTAATGGGTCCAAGAAGACTTTACTCATGGCTCTACAGACATCCTCAGGAAATGCATAAGCTCTTAAGGAAGCTCGAAGAGGCCTTCAAGGCCCTCCAAGAATACTACTACGAAATAACGGGGTCTGAGCCTGGAAGCTTAGGCTTGGCAGACGACCATTCAGGCTACCTGAATAGGAAAATGTACGAGAAGTTTACAATGCCCTACAACCTTCGCCTCTACGAACTCTATGGATTTAAGCGCCGTAGCCTCCACATGGACTCACACATGGATCATATAACGGATATCTTAGTGAACGTGTACAGGCTTAACAGTGCAGACGTGGGCGTTGAAAACGACATAAGGATCATAGCTAGTGCATTCAAAGGGAAAATAGTTTTCAGCGGCAATGCTGATTGGAGAGTTCTGCTTGAAGGTCCATTGGAGAAAATAGAGATAGAAGTAGAGAAGTGCATCTACTATGCGGCGCCAGGAGGAGGTTACATATTCGATAATGGAGGAGAGACCTACGTCGGCGTGCCACCCGATAGGCTAAGGTACGAGGTAGAATACGCCAAAAAAGTTGGGAGATACCCTATAAGGAAGGAGAACTTTAAGCACCTAAGTAAGATATTAGACATATAATGCTCATTCTTGAACGATTTTTACGCTCAGCTTCTCGAAATGCTTGTCAAACGTATATATCTCAGTAACCCCTTCCTCCTCATTGTTAGGTAGGCCACTGCATCATTTACACTTACGCCTTTTTGAAGAGCCATCATCGCGCCCTCAAGATAATCGTTCACGGTAACTGGCTCTACAAACACATTCTCTTTCAACAGTAGATCCTGAATAAACGATGCTGCAAGCCCTGATCCCGCAACATCTTCCAATATGTTTGCTACTTCGCCTAAATGAACAACTGTCGTTAGCACTCTCTCGCCTTCATTAACTCTCATGAATGCCGAATTCTATCATATTAAATCCCCATAGAAACCCAGAGATTGGGTTCAGTGTTAAACATTAAATCCCCTCAAACATATAGCAGTAGTAAGAAGGTGGAAGGTTGAGGTTCTCGGAGTATAAGCTGTACTTTGGAGACATTCATGGCCACTCAAACATGTCGCTGTGCGGGGTATGTGTGGGTGTAGATATTAAAAAAATGGACGTCTTCATTCACGCAAGTTGCGTTGACGAGTACTTGAAATACAAGAGTCTTAAGCCTGAGGAAACCATAGATCTCTTTTATGAATTTGCGAGAGATAAAACTAAACTGGACTTCGCGGCGCTAGTTGATCACGATTTCTCGATGAGTGAAGGAATGTGGAAACTCATTAGGCAAAAAGCTGCTGAGTGGTACTCACCGGGCAGGTTCGTGACCTTTAGCGCCTATGAGTGGACCTCGTATGCTTATGGTCACAGGAACGTTTACTTCCTGACGGACGATGCTCCAATTTTCAGGTGCGTGAACTACGGAGAAAGTCCTCTGAGAATAAAGGGCTTCACTCCAAGGGACCTATGGAACTTCTTGAGAAAACATTCATTGAAGGCGTTAACAATTCCACACCATCCACCGATAACCCAGTTTCCCGTCGATTGGGACTACTACGACCCCGAGTTCGATAGAGCTGTAGAGATAGTCTCATACTGGGGAGTTTTCGAGTACTATAGGAACCCATTCCATTGCGTTACGTCTGATAACCTGCCTCGATATTTCGTACTAGACGCTTTAGAAAGGGGATATAAACTCGGAATCATCGGCGGTAGCGATTCACATGACTGTAGGCCGGGCCGCAACATGCCGCCAATAATAATTAGAAACGGTCCGAAGGAGCATGTTTTAAACTCCTTGAGCCAGGACTTTGTGCCCTACTTCTTAATTAATCCATTGGGCACGGGGCTGGCCGGCATTTACGCGAAAGAGCTAACTAGAGAAGC
>QMSC01000251.1 GCA_003649515.1 Thermoprotei archaeon
CCCCTAGAACAGCCTCGTCCGCTAGGCTAACAAGGTCTGCAACCCTGTCGCCATACACTTGGAGAATAGCGCTCCTAATGACCTCATCGTAGCTTACCCTACGCTTCTTCTCAGCTCGCTCAAGGAAGACTGCGGCCTCAAGTAGGCGCTTCGTCCCTCCCGAAACCTTAATGCTCACCCACCTTCCCAACGGGTTCACCAGCACATGGAATCCTTATAAATGGGAGGAAGGTAAGTTTAAGCAAACATGCCTTTTATTTTATTTTCACAAAAATCACTTGGTATCAGCATCCTCGGTAGGTAAATGGGGAAAATGGCAGTTATGGAGAAGAGAAGGAATAGTGGAAGAATGGAAAATGGTGAACTTACTCCAGGCACTAGGACACTAAAAATAATTATTATTCGATAGATGGTTCGTTGCATGTCACCTGGAGAATCTTCCCCGTTTTCTGCTCTTCCTACTATGGGTACTGGTATTCATGGGCGGAAAATGGGGAAAAGCAGAATTTTCCACTAGATAAAAAGCTAGCTTGTAGTTTTCAACACCTCGCTGAGAATGCTCAGCAACTCATTAACGTCCTTACACTTGTAGAACTCCCCTCTGCTCTTGACTTCGCCTAAATAGCTCCTCATCGTCGTCTCCTCAAACGATGTGTGGAGCCTCCTGTCCATAAGGAGCAACACATGTCTTTTATCGGGTTGCCTGAGGAACCTGAAGACTGCTTGAAGGTTGTCGCAGAAGTTTAATGCCCTAGCTATTTCGTCTACTGGAGCCTCCTCGAGGTAGTATTTTACGTGCAGTTTCCTCTTTTTGAGCCCCATGTGCTGAAAAGTCGCTATAACCAAGTCCTTGTCCGGCAGGCTGATGCCTCGAGAAGCCCTCCCGTTAACTGTAACTACGTGGACTTCCGCCCTCCTGCTAATTTGGTGCAGGTCGTTCACGTCGTCTAGAACCCTAAACCCCTCATTTCTCAGGTAGTCTGAGATTATTTCCGTAAGCCTGTAGTTTCTGCTAACTATTCCAACATTCTTGTCCTCTGATACAGCTATCTCGGAAGCCTCCTTCACTACAGTCAGCAGTAGGGGGAGCCATCTATCCCTCTTCTCCCACAGCAGGATTTTATCGTACAGGACTACTGCATCTCTACTCCCATACGGCATAAAGTATGTGCAGAATCCCTCGGAATCCCACTCGCCTAGAATATAGTTTAGAAGCCGGGCACTCTTTGGAGCAGTCGCTGTTATAAGCACTCTACGCCTAGCTCTGGGTAGAGAAACTCTTGGAACATATACGTTTCCTATCCTAACATAGATCCTCTTAACGTACCTAGCAATCTTCTCGCCAAGTCCGCCAGCCTTCTCCAGCTCCTCGACAACCTTAGTGGGGACTAGCTTCGAGAAAGCCCTGTAGTACTGGTCTGCCTCGTCCACCACTAGGTAGTCGAACTGGAATATTGGTAGGGAGAAGAGGGGTGCCATCGCATGCGTGGCCACTACAACCTCATAGGCCTGTGCCTTCCTTACTTGCTCTTTAAAGGGACACGGCTCTCGGCACTGAAGACACACGGCAACAGCCTTAAGAAAACCTCCTCTCTCATAGCCTCTCCCAGCCTTCTCACATAGATCCTGCTTGCCCATGAAGGCGAGAACCGTAAACCTGCCACTAAACCATTCCGCAACAATATCCCTATGCCTCTTCAAGGGCGTTAGGAACAGTACTTTCTCACCCTTCCTCACCACCCTTTTCAGCGCCACTACAACCCCTCTAGTTTTGCCTCCACCAGGTCTCCCAACTACTAACAGCTCGTCCGTGTACGGTATACAGTACTCCAGTTTCAGCCAGCTAGCGATATTAACTCTAACGTAGCTCATCAACGATCTTCCTCAAAAGCCTAAAGTCCCTAACATTATATGACAAAAGCCTGTGAAGAGGCGTTAAAGTGCATGGAGGGTGGCAGAAGGGGCAGAGGCCCCTTACCACCAGGTTCCTTTCATCTCTCACATAGACGTTCTTGAGGCTACTGTTTTCTGGAAAAGTCTCTCCAATACCGTCAATGTACTTAAACTCTCCAATAAACTTCAAAGCCCTACCATAAGTTAGCCCCAGCGTCTTCAACAGGCCTAAAGTCGTAACCTCGAAGGTGAAGTGAACCCCCCTACTGTTAACGTAAACGTAATTTCTTAAAGGGATGACGCCATCCTCAAACCACCTTTTATAGAGTTCAGCAAGCCCCCTACACCCAATTTCCATGGCGACAAGGTAGAGCAAAGCTATCAGTTGCCTGTTAGATAGAGGATTGAGGTCTAAGTCATATACGGGATACTTTGTCCTTACCGGAACTCCCCGTGAAATAACTCCTCTAGAAGCTTCTATCTCAAGCAAATCTGCTAGAAGTGCTTCTACTTCGCTCAGCTTAGCTGTCTCCCAGACATGCCTAGCGTCCTCAAGCTTCCTGTACCGTGCCTCCCCGCCCCGCCACTTCAGGCGGGAGGGGTGTGCTATAATGTAGCCGAAAGTCTTGTTATCGACCTCCCCGAGCCTTGAAACAAACCTTAAATGAAGGTCGCCTTCACTACATGCCCTTATAACCGTATGGAAGC
>QMSC01000252.1 GCA_003649515.1 Thermoprotei archaeon
AGGGAACCGTCGGACTCCAGGGCTATAAACACATAGTCACCTGGTTTCAGGCCCACTCTCCTCGTCCAGTTCTTGGGAAGTGATATGGCCAGCGTGGATCCTCCAACGAGCTGTACCTTCCTTAGAAGAACCTCGCTAATACTAACCACCGAGATCTCCGTGCATCTATAAATAAAAACTTTAGTTAAATATATAGAATACGAAGTTTATGTGGCAATATTTATAGTTACTTATTGAATGTACGTAAAGCTTTAGAGACGCTCTCCGAATACAAGACTGGCGGCTAGAATGCTTCTGGGAAAAGGATCAGTAATGCTAGCCCTCACAGCTACAGTAATATCCCTCATCGTGCTATTACACGTGATCCCTCAACAATCAGAAGAGTATACGATTAATATTTCAGGTTCCACCAGCGTGAAGCCGCTAATGGACCTATGGGCTACAAGATTCATGGATCTGCATCCTAAATACAGGATAGATGTTTCGGGAGGGGGAAGCGGTAAGGGCGTACAACAGGTTGCAACAGGCGTCATTGACATAGGCATGCACTCCAGACCAATATTACCGGAGGATCCCAAGTTCAAGGGTGTCACCTTTACCGCAGCCAACGATGGAGTCCTCGTGGTTGCGAATAAGAAAGTGCCCCTCATAGGGCTAACGCGCGAAGCTCTTCAGGCGATATTCTCCTACTCTAGTGACAGGCTACGGTATCCAGTTGAGACCTACGCGAAAGTCGAGGATGAAGGTGGGACCGTTGACGTTAAAATTCTCATCTATAGGCGGAGTGATGGAACCGTACTAATAGAGAGTGATGACGGCGAATATAGGCTAGTCTTACAGCCCTACGTGAGGGCAGAATCCAGCGGAACGGCAGAGACGTTTGCTGTGTTCCTCTATGGAAGTTGGGAAGCGAAGTGGAGTGGTCCTCAGGGAAAAGGGGTTCCCGGAAATCAGGGCATGGTTCAAGCTATAGTTAGCGACCCTCGAGGGATAGGCTACATTTCCAGCGCTTACTTCGATCCGCGGAAAATGAAAGCCCTGCTAATAGTCTTCTGGGATGGGAGAGAGCTGAGAACCTGGAATAACTATAGTGCTGACGTATACAATAGACCTACACCTGAAGCCATAGCGATGGGCGCTGAGGGAGATGCCGTAATTAAACCTGAGGGAAATGTACCTGGCGGATATCCAATAGCGAGAAAGCTCTACATAAGCGTAAACTTGGGAAAATATGGAGGAAAAATACCCCACCACATTGTCAGCTTTCTCACGTGGTGCTTCACTAGGGGGCAGAAGTATGTGGACAGAGCAGGATATGTTCCGCTGAGTCGGGAACAGGTTAACAGGAACATGCAACTTTTAGGGAAGTATGGGGGTTGATTGACATCGCTACGCTGAAATCTAGGCTACTTGACCTTGCCATATACTTATCCGTCCTAGCCCTAATTTCGTCCATATCTTTAATCTTCTACGAAGTGTTACATCAGAGCCTCGAAGCTTTAAGAGAGCTCGGTTTTAGGCTCATGGTGGAGGAGTGGAATCCCTCCTTGGGCAAATACGGTTTGGCCCCCTCACTTGTTGCAAGCTTTACAATAACTTCGCTTGCACTCCTCCTCTCAGTACCCACGTCACTCCTAGTATCCCTTTACCTAGTCTTCTACTCCTCATCAAGGGTCAGAGCTACCGTTAGAATAGCCGTCGAACTACTCGCTGGAATACCCTCAGTAATCTATGGTGCGTGGGGTCTGTTCGTACTAGTGCCCTGGATTAACGACTATTTCGGCCCCCTAGTAGGCTCGTCTCTTGGAAAGCTATCGCCTCTCTTCAGGCACTGTGAAAGCTACACGGGTAACGTATTTTCGGCCTCAACTGTACTGGCGATAATGGTGTTCCCCATACTCGTATTCACGCAGCTGGAGTTCTTATCCTCAGTTCCCAGTGACTACATTGAGGCTGCATTAAGCGTGGGCGCAACGAAATGGCAGGTCATAAAGACCGTGGCCTTACCCACAGCTACGCCGGGAATCTTGGCCGGAATAATCCTGGGCTTCGGGAGAGCCATAGGAGAAACGATGGCAGTCTCCATGGTTTCGGGCCCTACAAATCCCCCCACGTATCCCTATAGCCTCTTTTCACCAGCCACGACCATAACAACCTTGATACTCATGAACATAGGTAGCCTTACTCCAGGATTCTTTGAGTGGAGCGCTCTATTCGCCGCCGCACTAATACTTTTGATCCTATCAATTCTATCGATACTTTTAGTAAGGATCCTTTCGAAAACGATCTCCTCAAAGGGTAAGGTAAGGGCTTTCAAGCTACTCTATAAGCCCTCGGGAAAGCTTGCTGAGCTCGAGGAAAAGGCTTTCCTTGCACTCATGACGCTTACATCCCTCACCATCATAGGGGTTCTAGCCTGCATACTCGGAGCCATAATCACTAGAGGTGCTATAGCTACGATGAACATAGGACCTAAGCTCTTCTATGAGTGCATTAGATTCGAGGTTTTAAGTGCAGGAAGGGCTGGATTCGGCGGCGGCTTGATTAACGACATTGTGGGCTCACTAACTCTAAGCGCTCTCGCCA
>QMSC01000253.1 GCA_003649515.1 Thermoprotei archaeon
ACGTAAAAGGAATAGCTACTCTACTAGGTGTGCCTATAGACGAGGAGAACCTAGTCAAAAGCTAGTAGCAGTTCTCACCTATGAGCATTTATGAGAAGGAAAAGTATTATTGTGAAAAATATCTAACTTCTATCTGCTATAGATTTAGAATAAGAGAAACAGCTTAGGAGAGCATATGTGCTTGCAACAGTGTATAAGAATATCAAGCTTACAAATCTTGATTATTCTAAAACTGACCAGAAGAGTCCATCATAACTACGTCATTTTCGTGCAGAAGTAAGTGCCCTTCTAAACACCTTCTCCAACCCTAAAGCCCATCTATCACCCCTACTTCTCCTCCAATCCCAGATGAGGTAGAAGATGCAGAGAGCAAACGTAGTTGCGGAGATCTCCAACCTGAGTTCGAACTAGTCCTGAGAGACAACAATAGTGAGGTTCCCGGTTTTATTGATTCAGAGACCATTGACAACACCGTATATAGGTAGGGATAGACTTTATCTTCTCAGCAAGCCCACCATTTTTATAGGCCCTAGCCTTTCAAAGAGGATCATGAGCCTAAGCGAGCATAAACGATTTCTTAGTTACTACTTTCGCTCTCCACAGCGTTAGATCAATGCACTCATAGCAGATAATCTTAGCAGGCCTTCTCCTTTACCTTGAAGGAATTTTTTTATTAATGCCCTAAAGCTGAACGACTTACAAAGTAGATCCCTACAACGATTAGATGCAGTCCTGCATTATTATTCAACTTCGCAGTCATCATGCTATGGTTATGTCTGATAACCTTAAACTTTAAATACAACATCTATGAAGAACAGATATTCTAGACTATAGTACATTTCACTAGCTCTTGAGGAATTATGAGATAAAAATGAGATTAGAATATTGAAAGGAAGTTTACATTTTAATGTCTTCTCGCTACAAGTGCTAATACCGTACTTATTATTATGAGACAAGAGATGATCTCGTAATTAAATATGATTCTCCAAGTCTCGTTTGATACGGAATAAGCTTTTATTCGTAGGTATTCAATTTCTGCACTATGCTTCTCAGAGCTTATTTCAAAAGCTGTAATAAAGATCGATGGAAAACTCAAGCTGTTCTTGAATATTGTATTATTGAAAGATATCGACCAATCGGGATACCATTGTTCTGGAACTATTAAATATGCTGGGAAATTAACTTTACTAACGTTGATATAGATAATGTGACTGCCTTCGGCAGTATGATATTTAATAATGTGTTCGTCTAGAGACTCTATACGAGGCCATTTTTGACTACCCTTATCATCATTAGTGAGGACTACGGTTTTATTATTGAGAAGAGCTCCAACTAACTTCATTCTTTGCTCATATTCATTCTCCGGTATTAGTAGGATAATGTTTACAGCATTCCTACCTCTCTTATTTTCTAATGTCAATATGTGCTCACCCTCACCCATATAGATCTTCATTAAAAACCACTGAAAACTATTACTTGAATTAAGGCTTTTCACCTTAGTAATGGAAGATCCATCTAATCTAACTACGAATTCTCCTCCTTGCACACTCCCAAGATAACGTATTGCAACTATATAATTGCTAGTTTTAGTGATCTTAATAGGAATGTTGAGCTTTTGACCTCTCTTAGTAGCACCTACAAATCCCCAATCATGTCTAAAATCAAGGTCATATCTACCTTTAGACTTTAAGGCCCCTATATAGAAGACCTCCCATTCAGCATGATGCGGATTCGCTATGTAGTAAGGATGCCATTTGTTCGGTTCTACACCTAAGGTGTACTTTGATGGGACGACTATCAGGGCGTTTGTTACGTTGTTAATTTTCTTCCAGTACAGTAACTGTACCAAGAAATCCATTTCCAAATTTGACATAGAGTGTGCTATTATGATCTTCGAGTTCTTAATGATATCTAGAGGTAAAATTTGGTCAGCAAATACTATTAATGTATTGGATATGTTTAGCCCCTTCTCTATGGCGCCAGCAAGCGTTTGCAACCCTCCTTCAACTATTATAGGTGTAGACACTAATCTAAGAGGTCTCTTAGTCTGAAGGTTTTCAAACACATAGAGTTTTCCATTGTTATAGACTTCTTCGAAGTATCGAGACTCATTTAAATTGCTAATAATACTGAAAGCTCGCTCCCTTAACTTTTCCCTCCAATAATCGGTAACTACCACGACGTACTTAACGCCTAAGTATGCAAGTATTTCACTAAGCGCCTTTGTTTTGCCCTCAATCCCCAATCCAAGGATAAATGGATAAATGTACTCCATAGGCTTGCCACAATAAAAATATGTTCTTAAGGGGAAGGCCTTTTCACCAACACCCCAACACATGCTCTTCAACCATATGGGTTTCTCATCATCGTACTTACCTGTTCTAGGTAGCCACAAAATCCTGAACAAAGTGCCATTAATCTTGTCGTTAAGTACGGTAGCTATGTCGTAGTAATATCTCGGCAGAGAGCAAGCTTTTTGCCAAGGTGGACTGATATCACTATTATTAGCGTATACATTAATGTATGCTAAGCTTGCAATAAAAGATAATAGTAAGGTCAGGAAGAT
>QMSC01000254.1 GCA_003649515.1 Thermoprotei archaeon
GCTTTAATTGCGTACTCTCGATATTAGTACCTTAGCCAATCTTAGTTCTAGTGGTGGATGTGTCGTATATACTGGGTTCTTCAGGAACTCGAAGAGCTCTAGTGGTGCTTTTAGAAAGCCTTGTTTGAAGAGTTCCCATAGTACAATCTTAAAGGAGACTTCAGGCTTACTCACGATAGCTTGATCGTTGAATTTCACACTCTCAATGTACTTCGTGTATCGTTGAAGCGCACTATAGGCGTATGATTTAACGAGGGCTGAGGCAATCGTTTGAACATTAGTCTCTTCGAGGGCTTTAACATCAGCCTCGTGTTCACTGATCCAGCTAGCCATTATAGCTATAAGAGTGAGGGGTGGTATCAGAAGGATTAGCGTAACTACTGATGCAATTTTAAACAGATTAGCTGAGTATATTAAGTATATTACTGTGAAAATTAGGGAGAGTCCCCAATACCACAGGAACATTGTGCTTACACTGAGGAGCTCTAAGATCTTGCTCTCTGCATGTCCCTGTTCGTGAAGTAAAATCGCCTTGAGCTCGTCCCTTTCCAGTACTTCGTGCAACTTATTGCTTACATAAATCTTCCTCTTCTTCGGATGATACCAAGCATTAACGACATCGGTATAGCAGATTTTGTAGTTTATACCTTCGATACTCGCATCCTCTTCTTTGATACATTTAACGATGCGTGCTCTTAATGAGAGAGACACTACTACGAGAATTATTATTAAGACTATATTAGGAATGAGCGACTTTGCTATTCCAGCATAAATAGATATGTAGATCATCATTAGGATGACGATTAAAGGAACTAAGTAGAAAACGTACACATATTTCTCTTTCCTCTCAGTTGAGCGTACGTAATTATAATACCTCGATGAGAGCAGGATTAGTGCAAGAACCGCGAAGAATACGGTGGGTAGTACTAAGCGCAATGTTGAGAGTAATTCCTTAGTCATGATTTCGTTCAAGTCTTCATTACTTGCCTATATTTAAGTGCTGTGTTTCTTCAATAACAGGCATTTGGAGAGGTATTCTATGAAACTAAGAACCACTTTGAATGTGAGTGTTGTCGTTTTCCTCGGTACTGGATCTGGATGCGGATCCCTATCAACGGCATATGATATAGGGTCTTGAACAGGTCTTGTATGTTTCTTAATATGCTATCTAGGTGCTCCGCGAAGTCCTCGGAGTACCTTTTAAGACTCTTGATACCTTCTAGTTCTTTAGTCCTGGCCAAGACTTAATCTCTCAGTACCTGTACTGACTTACTCAGTTATGTAACAACACCTTCAGGTCTCCGTTTAAGTGCTTGTAATATCTGATTGATAATTATTGCGTAGCTTCAGCTACTTCCAGTCTCTAAAAAATATACGATGCTGAGAAAGCCCAGCCTAATAGTGCCGTATGTGTTCTTGAATACAGGAACTATTTCGCTATGCTTATCATTGCAAATCCTAAAACAATAGGATATTCGAATACCTAAATCTAGCTAATCTTAATTTTATAATCCTTCCTAATTCGTGCTCCAGCACCTTTAGCCTCTTTCCCCCCTCGGGGGAACTTGTCTAGGAGGTAGAACGAGGATCTGCTCTCGATCTCTTCCATTATCTCTAGAACATCCAACAGAGAGGGCTTGTCGTACTCCAGTATCTCCCTCAGGTAGCCTAAGGTTCAGTTCAGGGAGGCACCCTTCTTAATCCCTTTTAATGAACTCCAAGATTACTCCCTCGGCCCTCCTATGATAGTAGCCGCTATTAACTCCCGGGCTCCTCCTCGACTATCTCGCCAATGTAGTACTCTTGGCATAACTTCCGTGCTTCCACAGGTCCGCTACGACCATTAGCTTACCCCATGCTTCACAACTTTCATGAAGAACCTCTTATATCATCAGCCAATATATCGAAACAAGGATTTAGAAAATGGTTTGAGATAGGGATAGTAACAAACGATCCTAATGTTGTTAATAAAGCGAGAGAGTTTTCTGGCTCTTTGGAATGGAAAAATACTATAAAGAGAATTATTATGGAGGAGATAAAATAAGTATTAACATCCTTACTTAAACAGTGTTAGTAATTTACCTGATATAGACCCATGGTGTTACGGAAAAGCTAATATAATGAAGATATTAAGATTTATTAGAATATGCTAATGAAGATATTAAGATTCGTGGAAAAGCTAATGAATATATTAAGGTTTAAACCCAAATCTGAGCCTTCATTGACTAAAGTAAAAGCAATAGAAGAGAAGATGACTCTTCACCATCCTCGTGTAGCTATAGAAATAGGGAGAATCTGTCTTAAGACAGCTGGTAAGGAAGCTGGTAGAAAGTGTGTTATAGTAGATATAATAGATGAGTATAAACGTTCAAAAAACTTTGTACTAGTAACAGGGCCAAAAAGTATTAGTGGTGTCAAAAGGAGGAGAGCTAATATCAAACATCTAATTCCAACTGATCGAAAAGTGAATATAAGTAAAGGAGCTACAGATGAAGAGGTATACAAAGCACTTGAAAGTGAAGGACTATTAGATTTTATGAGAA
>QMSC01000255.1 GCA_003649515.1 Thermoprotei archaeon
CCAAGATAGTGTACACTGGGAGCGGTGGGGATACTAGCTATCCTGAAGCAGTAGTTCTGAGAGGAGATACCATATTTGTAGTCTATTATGACTCTGGAGTCGGTATAATAGGCGGAAGATTCCTTAAATTAAAGCAGTTACTTTAAACTTTCTGTGAGAACGACCGATTGATATTCTCTTTTTCCTAAAATATTCGTTATTTCAGTAAACTTGAGAGCGTATTCTCAAATCAATAGGGCCTCCGCCAATCTGGGATCTACGCCTGCATCTTCAAGGCTTTCTAAATCCTCAAGATTTAGCTCTCTACTTAGCAATTCTCCTTCTCTTAAATCCAGTAAAACTACTCTAGCTCCAGCTTCATCTAGTGTTGACACAAGAAGCTTTGCTGCTTCAAGGCTATGGGTGGATGATATGACGATTACGTCATCTTTTAACACTACGTCTAGAAGCCATGAAGCTAGCTTTCTTAAAGCCCTGGGATTCAAATGCGCCTCAATGTTGTCTATTAACACTATCCTTGGCTTCTCCATCTCATAAAGTAGCATTGTGGTTGTTAAAACTTGGATTCCTTCGCCCATGTCTGAGAGTCTAACTCTTTCACCATCTTCAGTCATAGCATACAGTGTTAAAACATCTCCTACGAAAGGCTCCAATGTTATGTTAAATATACTCTCACGGGTTATCCCGCTTAAACGCTTAGCTACTAACGGTGTAATCGAAGAGACCTTGTACCAGTTGTTTCTCAGGTACATCCATGCAGCTTTGCGAAGAAGAGGGTGAACGTACAGAGATTTAGGGGTATCCTCGGGTCCTGAAACACCTTCCCAGGAAATGTTAGGAACGGGTTCTGTACCTAGGGGTGCGCCAGTGTTTTTGTCGATACTACAGTAAAACCTACCTCGTTGTGATGTTAAGAGCTTATAGAATATTAAGCTCAGCCCCTTATCGTAAATTCTTAGGTTATGCTGTTTACCCTCAATCACTGCTTCAATTTTCGCCTCCTTGGCTGTATACTTGTGCAATAGGAAAGCATACCCTCCTCCAGGGCCTTCATGCATGTAGTTTAATACTTTAAGTACGTTAGCTGGAGTACCATCTATAATGTAGGGAGTTGTTCGAGAGGGATTACCCAGCAGAAACAGGGCTTCTAAGATGCTCGTCTTTCCCGAATTATTGCCTCCCATGAGGACTGTTACTTTGGGTAGCTTGAGTTCTCCTTTAGCTATACCCTTAAAGTTCTCTATGCTTAACTTAATAACATGAGAGCTCATTGACCAGCCTAACCTCTTAATATAACGATTTAAAATACGTTAATATATTGTGTTGGTTAGGTAAAAGCGTTACATGCGGAAAAGCTATTAATCTATTTTATTTGTTTGGGACTACTAGGACTTTCAGAATATTTTGAGCCGCCTTTTAGGAGCATGCAAGGGAGATATGTGGTTCGACTTGTTTTTCTAAGTTAGCGAAGGGATATAGTGATCGCCACTATATCGCTGAGAGCCATGAGGCTAGCTCCAATTGTGGACATGAGGACTAACCCTATGCTCGCTAGGGCGCCAGATACCGCGATCATAACGCAGAGGTTGTACAGTATGGTCCATTCAACGTTCGCATTCATCTTCTCTCGCATTTCTCCGCTTTCATGCTCAAATTGCATGTCTTTTACTTGAAGCAAGTCTCAAGGAAACTAAAGGTGCCGTACTATTAAATGCTTATGACTTCTCGTTAGGGAATATAGATGCGATATCACCTTTCGACCTCCATTAGCGAAGCGTGCATACCGAATAGAGGCGAGTTAGGCTGAAGGTAGCGATTAAAATACTCTCTCAAGTGGAGTTCTATCAAAGTCGCTGTCGTTAGATATTATTTTCCTGGCGCCTACTCTTAAGGCTGTGGCTAAGTGCAAAGAGTCTTCGTAGTCCAACTTGTAGTCGTGCATATATGTCAGTGCAAGAGTCAAATCTTGTACTTCTAATGGGATTATCTTCAGCCCGGGAAGGCTTGTAATGGTCCCTACTACTGACCTAACAAACGACTGTTGTTTTAAGCTTTGACCCGTTAAGCCAGCCAATATGGCAAGCGTTTCGTACAGGGTTAGGGATGAGGTGATAAATTCCCCATCTATACCGCCTTCAACTCTCTTTATCCAATCCTTAGACCTCCGTCCCAGAGTGGGATGTCCGCCTAGCCAGTATACAAATACGTTTACATCTACGTACTTTCGCTCCACCATTTCCTCGCAGCCTCCACCAGGAACTTGTCTAGATCGTCGGGCCATTTTCTAACTTTAATGATACCGTAGTACCTGTCTGCTAAGGAGTCTGCTCTCTCAATGATAATCCTATTGCCTTCAAGGTAAACCCTTGCGAAACCTCTTTCTCTAATGCCAACACGATCACGCATCTTTTTGGGAATGAGAATCCTGCCCTTATCATCAACTTTTACCACGACTTCCATATTCCCACATAAGATAATAATCCCACTATAAATATAAATCCCACTTTCGTCGAACGCTCTGAGATCGCCTTAAAGG
>QMSC01000256.1 GCA_003649515.1 Thermoprotei archaeon
AAGGTGAAAAGCTTTAATTCAAGTAATAGTTTTCAGTGGTTTTTAACGAAGATCTATATGGGTAAGGGTGAGCACATATTGACATTAGAAAATAAGAGAGGTAGGAATGCTGTAAACATTATCCTGCTAATACCAGAGAATGAATATGAGCAAAGAATGAAGTTAATTGGAGCTCTTCTCAATAATAAAACCATAGTTCTCATCAATAATAGTAGGAGTATTCAAAAATGGCCTCATATAGAGTCTCTAAACAAACATATTATTAAATATCATATCGATGAAGACGGTCACATTATCTATATTAACGCTAGTAAAATTAATTTCCCAGCATATTTAATAATCCCAGAACAATGGTATCCCGATTGGTCGATATCCTTCAATAATACAATATTCGAGAACAGCTTGAGTTTTCCATCGATCTTTATTACAGCTTTTGAAATAAGCCCTGAGAAGCATAATGCAGAAATTGAATACCTACGAATAAAAGCTTATTCCGCATCAAACGAGACTTGGAGAATCATATTTAATTACGAGATCATCTCTTGTCTCATAATAATAAGTACGGTATTAGCACTTGTAGCGAGAAGACGTTAAAATGTAAACTTTCTTTCAATACTCTAATCTTATCTTTATCCCATAATTCCTCAAGAGCTAGTGAAATGTACTATAGTCTAGAATATCGATTCTTCATAGATGTTGTATTTAAAGTTTAAGGTTATCAGACGTAACCATAGCATGATGACTGCGAAGTCAAATAATAATGCAAGACTGCACCCAATCGTTGTAGGGATATACTCTGTAGGTCATTCAGCTTTAGGGCATTAATAAAAAATTCCTTCAAGGTAAAGGAGAAGGTCTGCTAAGATTATCTGCTATGAGTGTATCGATCTAACGCTGTGGAGAGCGAGATTAAGAAATCGTTTATGCTCGTTTAGGCTTATGATCCTCTTTGAAAGGCTAGGGCCTATAAAAATGGTGGGCTTGCTGAGAAGATAAAGTCTATCCCTATCTATATACGGTGTTGTCAACGGTTTCTGGATTGATAAAACCGGGAACCTCACTATTGTTGTCTCTCAGGATTAGTTCGAACTCAGGCTGGAGATCTCCGCAACTATGCTTGCTCTCTGCATCTTCTATCTCATCTGGGATTGGAGGAGAAGTAAGATTTGTAAGCTTGATATTCTAATTGTGCATTCCTTACGAGATACTCCTTGTTGCAGGCACATATGCTCTCCTAAGCTATTTCTCTTATTCTAAATCTATAGCAGGTATAAGTTAGATATTTTCACAATAATATTTTTCCTTCTCATAAATGCTCATAGGTGAGAACTGCTACTAGCTTTTTAACTAGGTTCTCCTCGTTTATAGGCACACCTAGTAGGGTAGCTATTCCTTTTACGTTAATGTCGAATAGATAGCTATTATGTACGTGCCTCGTCCTACTTTCCACGGGGGCTACTAGGTATATTATGCCCTGAACTTCCTTTAGAGGCTCTCGACTAATTTTCTATTTCTTATTCTTACCTCAGAATTGCCCACTTCCTTTATTTTCTCAACATGAAATCCTACCAATCTCATGACATTGATGAGCCCTTTATAAGAGAATATTCTAATATGAAAGGGGAGGACATGAGTGGCATCTATCCTACTCTCTTAAGACGTCGTGCCGAATCTATGATTAAGATAGCCGAAAGACTACTAGGAGAGGGAGAGTATGACCTAGCAGTGTTTAATGCGGAATATGCTACTCAATTATACATAGAAAGCCTCCTCTACAGGCTCTCATGAGAAGAGTGGAGAGGACATAGTATACGCACACTACTCGGCGCGCTGGCCCTTGTAGCTGAAGAAAACGAGCTAAAGGAAATAGCAGAGAAGATCTACAACTTCGTCCGAAGGAATAGAAGAATCTTAGCTGAGCTTGAAGAAGCTCATGCACGCTCAATATATGGAATATTTGAGTACACAAGAAATCAAGCAAAAACGTTAATAGATATCGCTAGGGAAGTAATAGAAATGATCAAGGAGATAGAGGAAAAAGTATTTAAACAGTGTTAACGTGAAGAAGACAACTCCTCTAAAAATATTAGCCAAGTGGAGAGAATACACCAGAATAGTGTATAGAGCGATAAAGACCATACCCCCCGAGCAGAAACCTACATAACGGGAGGCGTAGCGAAGAATAGGCTCACTATCAAAAGTGACATAGACATATTGCTAGTACTGCCTCAAAAGCCTACATTCACTCAAGCCGTAGAACTACGCACAAAAATCCTCAAAGACGCAGAAAGACTAGGACTCCCACTCTATGCTCCCATAGACCTCCACATAATAAGCAGAGAAGAGCTCAGGAAATATACAAAGAGAGACAGAGTAATCCCACTCGACAGGATATGAGCTAAAACTCTCCCTAAAACCACCAGCACAACAATAGTCACAATTACTTCAAGATCTTTTACCGTTAAGTCTCCCGATCTCTTCATATCTTCCGTGGAGATTCCAATGAACATTGAGGAAATGAGTCCATAT
>QMSC01000257.1 GCA_003649515.1 Thermoprotei archaeon
CAAGAGGGCCGTGAAGAAGGCCTTAGATCGGTGTAGGGGCGTCGAATCCGCAGGGGAGCTGAAGAGCAGGCTTAAGGAGCTCGCCCCTCTAGAGCTCTCCAGGTTCACGAGCACGAGGAGGGCGTCGGAAAACCAGGAGATACTGGCGAACTACCTCGAGGACGTGGACGACTCAGTGTACGAGGAGTTCGTCCTGAGGCTTAGGGGACCCACACCCGAGGCGAGGTCCCCAGAGGAGGTCATAGAGTCCGCCAGGGAGGGCGTGGTGGTCGTGGATCTAAGCGGGATGGAGAGCGACGGGAAGCTGAGGGCGTTCCTGCGCGTGGCCAGGGTCCTGAGGTACATGATGGACGTGGAGAAGAAGAAGGTTGGACTTGCTCTGGTGATAGACGAGGCCCCACAGTACTGCCCCTGGAGGCCGACGGGAATCCAGGAAGAGACGACGAACATGATAGTCGACCTCTGCGCGCTGGGAAGGAGCTACAGGCTCCCCCTCATCCTGATATCCCAGGGCATAGCAGGCGACATAGGAATAAACGCAGCCGTGAGGAGGAACATAAACACCTGGTTCATAGGCAAGGTCCACCCACTCGACAGGGAGGAGGCACAGAAGCTCCTGCCAGACGTCGACCTGGAGTTCCTCCAGTCCCTGGAGGTCGGGCACTTCTACTTCTTCGGGAACATGAACCCATCCCCAGTCCCGCTTCTGATAAGGTTCAAGCTGGGTGAGGGGTGTGGCGGCCAGGGAGGAGGTTAGCGAGTGGCAGAAGCTCCCGGCACCCCTACAACACCAGTTCTACGACCACGCAGTCAGGGAGGCTGAGAGACGCATAGAATCCCTTAGAAGACTCGAAGGGAAGCTAAGAACTCTGAAAGAGGACCTAAAATTCAACGAAGTCGATGGATCAGACTGGAAGAGGCTTAGAGTCGGAGTCGTTGACGGAAGTTGCCCACCGGCTCCGGATACCAGACTCGGAGGAAGTTACGCCCTTTTCTGCTCAAGCTACAAGATATTCGAGGGCGATAGACTTGTCGACGAGGGATACCGGTCCGGCATGTTGTTCATCGTGAACACCGCCTCAGGCGTTTCCTCTAGGACCATTCTCAAGCTTCTGATGACGAGGCTCGAACGAAAATCGGCCTTAGAGGCCTTCGAGAAGGGTGTAGATTGGCTCATAGTGGATGGAAGCTTCTTCGGCTTTAGGTATAGGTGTCTGAGAGTAAAGGACGTGGAGGCCACGTGGTACGAGGGCGCTGAGAGGGGAGATGTCGAGGAGTACACGGCAACGGGCAGAGAGATAATCGAGGAGATATTCAAAGACACCGAGAAAATCCTCAAGAAGAACTCGGCTGCAGTAGTCAAGAGACCTAGAACAGCTGCCATAGATGGATACCTTATTGAAAAGAGGTGGAAAGAGATAAGTGAGGCTGTCGAAAGGGGCGTCAAGAAGAAACTAAGACCACGCAACGTAGTTGAAGATATATTGAAGAGTATAACAACCTCCCTAATAGATAAAGCCGTGCTTTCAATAATCATGTGTAAAAACACGTATTTTATGTACGACTCGCTTTTCAAACACCCGGGAGACTTCTACTTTTACTCGATGATGGCAAGAATGTGTCAGAAGTGGATCGAGAGGAGGATGAGCGAGGACAAACCTCTTGATTATAACGCCCTTTTCGCTGATAGCGTTAAGATGGTTGAGAAACATCGTGAACGGGCGGAGAATATACCCAAATCGATATTCAACAAATACTACAGCATACTGATAGACGAGGTCAGAAGGGGGTATTTCAAAGCCTACGATGAGGCGCCTGCCTGCTGCTTTGAAATACGCAGAAACTCGTCCCTGGATGAGATACTCCCCTACCTCGTCGGTTTCAGCAACCCCGACACAGGCCACCCCTTCCCGCTGGATTTGGTGGACGAGGACGTGAGGCTCCCGATAAAGTTCGTGAGGGAGTTCGTCCAGGAGGTTGAGGCTCAGGCCCTCAAGAGGGCTGACGTGGACCTTGTCAGAGACCTCTTCCAGTACCTGAACCCTCAGAAGAAGTGGGGCTACTGAAAAGGCCTCTTCACGAAGGCATCTTTCGGCGCCTCGACTACAAGCTCCCTCGAGAACCTCAGCGTAGGCGACCTAGGGCGTAAAGTTTATAATGGCCCTGTGTGTCTTCCACCGTCGTCGGTGGATCGACGTGGTGGACAAGGGGGCTGGGTGGTTCAGGGGTCGCAGGAGGCTCAGGCTGATCAGGAGCCTGTTTCCCCTGCGGTCGCTAAACCCGTTCAGCACGTCCCCTCCGAACCCCAGGAGGAGTTCCAGGTTCTACAACACCGTCCACGAGGTCTGCAAGATATCCCAGGATGTCTTCCTTTTCTTCGGCGGCATAATGCTCGGGACCGGGCAGTTCGTGACGGGTGTGGCCATGCTCGTCCTGAAGGTAGTCATAGGCTTCGTCGACGAGGAGATAAGCTACAGGAAGGCCTACACCCTCACAAGGGAGGC